>JACZTQ010000404.1 GCA_022573605.1 Pseudomonadota bacterium
ATCGACGAAATGATAGCGATCTTCGGCTCCGCCGCCTGTTCCAGCCGGGAGATGAAGGCGCGCACGGTGAAGAAGATGCCGGCGACATTGGTCATCATCATGGTGTGCCAGGCGTCGTAGGTATATTCCGGGTCGTCGAGGCCGCCGCGCGCAAGGTATTGACCGGCATTGCAAATCAGCAGGTCGATGGGGGCGTCGTCGACCGATGCCGCCGCCGCCGCCATCTCTTCCGGGTCGGTCACGTCGAGGTTGAGAACCGAGATATTGCGGTTGCGCCGGGCCAGGTCGGCCAGCGCCAGGGCCGCACCGGGTCGCCGCGCCGCCGCCAGCACCAGGTCGCCGCGCTTCGTCGCCAGCCGCGCCATGGCCAGGCCGATGCCGCGATTGGCGCCGGTGATCAGGGTTGTCTTGGGCATGTCTTGCTCCATTTCGCTATGGACTGCCCGGGCCGGGGAGCGGCGGGGCGACCGATCAGGGGAGGCTGTCATGAAACCTAATTATTCCAGCGCTTTGATTATAGGAGTCGGAGCCGGATTGTCAGCCTCCCTGGCGCGGCTGTTCGCCGCGAACGGGATGGGTCTGGCGCTGGCGGCGCGGGAGACCGGCAAGCTGGCGGCGCTGGCGGCGGAAACCGGGGCCAGCCTGCACACCTGCGATGCCGCCGATCAAGGCCAGGTGGCGGCGCTGTTCGCGGCGCTCGACGGCGAGGGCGCGCCGGATGTGGTGGTCTACAACCCCTCCGCCCGGGTTCGCGGGCCACTCATCGAACTGGACCCTCAGGCGGTGGCCCGTGCGGTGCAAGTGACTGCGATCGGGGCATTTTTTGTCGCCCAAGAGGCAGTCAAGCGGATGCAGCCGGCGGGCCACGGAGCGGTTCTGTTCACCGGCGCCTCGGCCGGGGTCAAGGGCTATCCCCAGTCGGCCTCCTTCGCCATGGGCAAGTTCGCGCTGCGCGGGCTGGCCCAGTCGATGGCGCGCGAGTTGCACCCCAAGGGTATCCATGTGGGTCATTTTGTCATCGACGGCGGCATCCGCGGCGCCGCTCACGAGGTGCCGCCGGACAGCCCGGATTCGATGCTCGACCCGGATGCCATTGCCCGCAGCTACTGGCATTTCCTGGAGCAGGACCGCTCGGCCTGGTCCTGGGAGATCGAGCTCCGGCCCTGGGTGGAGCGGTTCTGAAACGCGGAGCGAGGCGTCGAGGGGCCGGGTTGAAACGGCTTGTCCCGAGTCTCACTGAGTGAGACTCGGACCACCTGTCACCGGAGTCCAACGGTGGTGTTTTGGTGGTGCCGCCGACGCGGACTCCGATCCGGCCCCTGTGGCGGGGCGGTCATACCCTTGGCACTGCGAATATTGACATCGGCACCACCGGCCCGCCGCCGAATGGCCGGGAATATACCGGAGAAGGCCGATCCCGAGCAAACCGCGACACCACCACTCAGCCCTACCCCTTGAATTTCCCGTGAATATGCTACATTTTACGACCCAAGCGAGACGGCGTTATTTAATACCAGGTGGTAGTGTAAAATGAAGCTCCACGTCCTGCACGAAAACGAGGCTTGGACCGCGCCGTTGTTTGAGGCGCTCGAGGCCCGCGGCCTTCCCTACGAGAACTGGCACCTCGATGCCGGCCTGATCGACCCAGCCGCGACCCCGCCCGAGGGCGTGTTCTACAACCGCATGAGCGCCTCGTCGCACACCCGCGACCACCGCTTCGCCCCCGAGCTGACCCGCCACACCCTGGCCTGGCTCGAGGCCCATGGGCGGCGCACCGTCAACGGCAGCGGCGCGATCCGGCTCGAGATCGACAAGCTGGCGCAATACGCGGCGCTGGAGGCCCACGGCATCCGCACCCCGCGCACCCTGGGCGCGGTCGGGCGCGAGGCGGTGCTCCGGGCCGCCCGCGCGCTCGGCGAGTTGCCCTTCATCCTCAAGCCCAACCGCGGCGGCGCCGGGGCCGGGGTGCAACTGATCGAGAGCCTCGACCAGCTCGCCGCGGTGCTCGACGACCCGGCCACCGAGCAGCCGCTCGACGGCACCTGGCTGGTTCAGCAATACGTGCGGGCCGACGAGCCGGCGATCATGCGCTGCGAGTTCATCGGCGGCGAATTCTACTACGCGGTCCGGGTCAACACGAGTCTCGGCTTCGAGCTTTGCCCGGCCGACGCCTGCGACCTGCCCGACGGGCGCGAGCGGTTCGAGATCATCGAGGGCTTCGCCGACCCGGTGCTGGCGCGCTACCGGGCGATGATCGCCGCCGAGGGCATCGAGGTCGCCGGCATCGAGTTCATCCGCGACGCGCGGGGCCGGGT
>JACZTQ010000405.1 GCA_022573605.1 Pseudomonadota bacterium
TCGGGCTCGGCCGCCTGGCGCGGCAACGGGTCGGGCGAGGGGATCAGCGCGATCGAGGGCCGCGGCGGCTCGGCCGGCACCACGGTGGGCGGCGGCGGGATCAGCAGTTCGGCGAGATCGGGCCGCTGCTCCGGTGGCGGCTCGGACTCGGGTAGGAACGGCATAACGGGCACCTCGATGGTCACATCCGGGGTCGAGAGCTCGATCGGCTCGATTTCGCCCGGAGCCCGCGGCGCCAGCTCCGCCGGACCCTGGTTGGCAACCACCGGAGCGGTCGACAGCCGGGCCTCGAAATCGGCGCCGTCGATCAGTTCGACCTGGGTCACCGCCAGCGGCGCCGGATCGCGGGCGGCAAAAACATCCGTGCCGAACAGCGCCAGGGCGAGAAACCCCAGATGCATCGCGCCCGAAACGGCCGCTCCAGTTCTCATCTCGACCGGTCGCATTTCCGCCGTCCTCGCAGGACCTCCTGCTTTGGTCTTGAGCAATTTCCGAGTCGCCAAATGAAGCCATTTGGCTCGAAATTGCTCCGCCCTTTGTTTCCCGCAATTTCCGAGTCGCCAAATGAAGCCATTTGGCTCGAAATTGCTCTCTAGTTAACACGTGCCGGGGCGGGCTGATCCGTCACCAGCCCGATATTCCGGAAGCCGCCGGCGCTGAGCGCGCCCATGATCCGCATCACGAACCCGTAGTCGAGCGAACGGTCGGCGCGCAGGAAAACCTTGTCCGAGCGGCGCGCCGCCTGGATCGCGGTCAGCTTGGCCACCAGGTCCGCCTCGCCGACCTCGGTCTTCTGGATATAGACCCGGCCCTCGGCGTCGAGATTGATGGTCAGCGGCGCCTCCTGCGCGGCCGGCAAGGCCTCGGCCCGGGTTCTCGGCAACTCCAGCGGCACGCCGACGGTCAAGAGCGGGGCGGCGACCATGAAGATGATCAGCAGCACCAGCATCACGTCGACCATCGGGGTCACGTTGATCTCGGACATCGGCCGCAACGCGGTGCGCCGGCGCCGGGCGCGGGCCCGGCTCTGACCGGATTGCTGTCGCATCACGCTCATTGTTCGCCCCCGTTCTGGGCCCCGTTCTGGCCGGCGCTCTGGCCGGCGCTCTGGCGGTCGATCTGGCGCCCGAGGATGGTGGAGAACTCGTCGGCGAAGTTCTCCAGCCCGCCGGTCAGACGCTCGGCGTCGCTCGACAGCCGGTTATAGGCCACCACGGCGGGAATGGCCGCCGCCAGCCCCAGTGCGGTCGCCAGCAGCGCCTCGGCGATACCGGGCGCCACCACCGCCAGGTTGGTGCTCTGCTGCATGGCGATCGACTGGAAGGCGTGCTTGATGCCCCAGACGGTGCCGAACAGGCCGACGAAGGGCGACACCGAGCCGACCGTGGCCAGATAGGAGAGCCGCTTGTTGGCCTGCTCGGCCTCGCGCGCGATGGCGACATTCATCGCCCGGTCGACCCGCGCCTGGGTGCCCGGGATCAGCCCGCCCTCTTCGCGGAGCGAACGGCGCCACTCGGTCATGCCGGCGCTGAAGATGCGCTCGATCGGGGTCTGCGGGCTCTCGCCGACGCGGCCGAACAACTCGTCGAGCGGTTTGCCGGACCAGAACTGGTCCTCGAACTTGCCCGACTTGCCGCTCAGCCGGCTGAACACCAGCACCTTCTCGACGATCACCGCCCAGGACCAGAACGAGGCCACCAGCAGCATCACCATGACGATCTGCACCGTTGTCGTCGCGCGCAGGAACATCGCCGCGAGCGAGAAGTCGATTCCATTCACCCGCGGGGCCGCCAGCGTAACCTCGGCGCCGGCAAGCTGCCCCGCAAGCAGCACGTCCGCCATCAGCGCGGCGGCTGAAAACCCGTATAGATCCATGCTCTACTGTCCTGCCCACATGCCTCGAGCCTGTGCCGCCTTGCCCTTATTTACCCTACCGTCACGCGGGAGTCGGGCCTGATTTACTATGTTTGCGGCACACGCTTTCCCTTTATGCGCGATATCGGGCGAAAATGCGAGCCGTTCGATGGCGCGATTGTGGCCTTTGCCCGTGTCAAAATCCGTTGCACGGATTTTCGGCGCTCCGCCCCCCGCCCCTCCTCCCCGCCCAACCACCGATCATGCCCCGGTACCATCGGTGGTTGGGCGGGGAGGAGGGGCGGGGGGCGGAGCGCCGAAAGCGCCAGCTTTCGAATCAGGCGCAAAAGACCAGCCGCCGTCAGGGCAAAAGCCCGCCCAGCCGGTCGCGCACCTCCCCCGGCAATCGCCGCGGCCGGCCGGCGGCGTCGATGCAGGCGACGCTCCGCGCCGCC
>JACZTQ010000406.1 GCA_022573605.1 Pseudomonadota bacterium
CCGCGCCCGGCACCCGCCGCGACCCGTCCCCTCCCCCCGCCGGGATCAGGGAGGGGGGCCGTGCGCCCCCTTTCCCCCCCGACGCCGCCCTACCGGGCCGAAGAGCCTCCCCCCTCCGCCCGGCGCAAATGCCGGACGAACGCCGCCAGGGTCTCGCCGCTGACGTGATGCTCGATCCCCTCGGCGTCGGATTCGGCGACAACCGGATCGACGCCCAGCGCGATCAGGAAATCCCGCACCACGCGGTGGCGCTCGCGGCAGCGCTCGGCCAGGGCGCGGCCGGCCCCGGTCAGGAAGATCGCCCGGTAGCGCTCGCTCCTGACCAGCCCGTCGCGGACCAGCCGCTTGACGGTGTTGTTGACCGTCGCCGGGGTGACCCCGAAGCGCTGCGCCAGATCGACCGCGCGCACATCGCCGGTGGTCTCCAGCAGGTCGGCGATCAGTTCCACGTAATCCTCGGCGATCTCGCTGGAATGGGCGTCGCGGACCCGTCCGAAGTCCTGCGCCTGGTGCCTGACCGCCTTCAACCGTCTGTCGCTGTCCGCCATTCCCGCAACCCCCCTGCCGGCGAAAGCGAAGTCTAGCGGGGCGTTGGCGATCAAGCAAATTAGTATTGCAAAAAATTATTAGCCGAGGCATAACTCCAGCTGATTATTGAACCGCTCGGGCGCGGCCCGATAACCGGAGATAGATTAGCGTGCCAGCAACACGAAGAGAGGCCATTGCCGCGTTTGCCGGGCTGTCGGGCGCCACCGCGATCGCCGCGCAGAGTGCGATGGCGGCGGCGCAGGACGCGGCGCAGGACACGGTGCAGGACGGGGCGCATGGCGGCAACACCGTCGTCGGCCGCGTCGATCACGCCGCCAACGGCTTCACCCCGCATCAGCTTCTCACCGAGTTCGACTATGGCGAAACCGCCACCGACCCGGACGGGCGCCGGGTGCGCGAATGGTTCATCACCGCCATCGACAAGGAGATCGAGATCGCCCCGGGGGTGATGTTCCCGGCCTGGGTCTATAACGGCCGGGTGCCGGGGCCGGCGCTGCGCTGTGTCGAGGGTGAGCGGCTGCGGATCCATTTCACCAATGCCGGCACCCATCCGCACACCATCCACCTGCATTCGATCCACCCGGCGCGGATGGACGGCATCTCCGGCCCGGGGCTGGTGGCGCCCGGCGAGTCGTTCACCTACGAGGTCGATGCCAAGCCCTTCGGCTGCCACCTCTACCACTGCCACTCGATGCCGCTGAAGCGCCATATCCACAAGGGGCTCTACGGCGCGTTGATCATCGACCCGGACCCGGACCGCCACCCGGAGCACCGCACCGCGGCGCTGGGCCGGCGCCACGGCACGCCGGAACACGCGCGCTGGCAGGAATTCATCATGGTGATGAACGGCTTCGACACCAATTTCGACGACGAGAACGAGTTCTACGCGGTCAACTCCATCGCCTTCGCCTATGCGCATGAACCGATCGAGGTCGATCGGGCCCGCCCGATCCGGGTCTATCTGCTTAACATGACCGAGTTCGACCCGGTCAACTCGTTCCACCTGCACGCCAACTTCTTCGACTACTACGACCACGGCACGACCCTGACGCCGACGCTCAGAACGATCGACACGGTGATGCAGTGCCAGGCCCAGCGCGGCATCATCGAGATCGATTTCTCCCAGCACGAGCCCGGGCTCTACATGTTCCACGCCCACCAGTCCGAGTTCGCCGAGCTTGGCTGGATGAGCTTTTTCAAGGTGATGGAATGACCGCCCGAACGATGGGCCGCCGCTGGATCTGGCTGGCGCTGCCGGCCCTGGCGCTGGCGGCGATCCTGGCGGTGATCCTGATCGGCCGGCCGCTGGACCGCCTCAGCGCCTCGGCCCCCCCGGTCGAGGAACTGGCGGTGGAGGCGGTGAAGCTGACGCCGGGGCTGATCTCGCTCACCCTGCGCGCCGACGGCTCGCTGCCGGTGACGGTGGCGCAGGTGCAGATCGACGGCGCCTGGCGCGCCTTCACCGCAGTGCCCGGAGCCACCATCGGGCGGCTCGCCAGCGCCCGGATCGACATTCCCTATCCCTGGATCGAGGGCGACAGCCACGGCGTGCTGCTGCTCACCACGACCGGGGCCACCTTCGAGCACACCATCGAGGTGGCGGTGCCGGCGCTGGCGCCGGCGGGGGCCGATCTTGGCCAGATGATCCTGATCGGGCTGTTCCTCGGGCTGGCGCCGGTGGCGGCGGGGCTGCTGGCCTTCCCGGCCATCCGCGGCGCCTCCAAAGGCGCCATGGAGTTCATCCTGGCGCTGA
>JACZTQ010000407.1 GCA_022573605.1 Pseudomonadota bacterium
CCAAAAGCCGCTGCGCAACTTTTGGGCGCGCCGCCCCCCACCCGTTCGGTGGGACAAACGTCCACTGGACGTTTGTCTAATCCACCTCACCCCACGCCCAACCACCGATCATGCCCGGGTACCATCGGTGGTTGGGCGTGGGGTGAGGCCGCGAACGCCATCGGTTCGAGAGAGTGGCCGAACGGGTGGGGGGCGGAGCCGGAAATCCGCAAAGCGGATTTCGTCACGGGCAAAGACTCTCGCCGGAAATCCGCGCCAGCGGATTTCGTCACGGGCACTCACACTCCGTCCAGGCAACGCGCCGCCGGGAACAGGAGCCGCGCCACGAACCCCTGCCCCGGCGCCGTGTCGATCTCCAGCTCGGCGCCGTTGGCCCGCGCCAGCGCGCGGCTGGACGCCAGCCCGCGGCCGGGATTGGCGCCCCGCCACAGCCCCGCCAACTCGTCGGCCTCCAGCCCGGGACCGTCGCCGGCGATCTCCAGCACCAGCCCCGTGGCGCCGTCCGGCCGGCCCAGCGCGATGGCGACCATGGCGCCGCGCCCGGCACGGCGCATCGCGGTCTGCAACAGATGATCGACGACACTCCACAACGTGCCCTCGTCGCCCAGCACCAGCGGCCCGCGGCCTCGCCCCGCCAAGCCCTTCTGGTTGATCGCCACCCCGGCCGCGCGCGCCTCCGGGACCGCCAGCCGGACAACGCGGCGCGCCAGCCGGGCGATATCGACCTCGCCCAGGCGCAGCGCCGGCAGCACCTCGCCCGAGGTTCCGGCGGCCTCCAGATCGTCGGCGATCCGCATCAGCCGCCAGGCCGCGGCGACGATGTCGGCGGCATGTCCGGCCGCCGCCGCCGGCTTGAGCCGGTCCGGGCCGGCCCGGATCAGTTCGGCAAACCCGGTCACCGCCGCCAGTGGCGAGCGCATGTCATGGCTGATCCGGATCAGCGCCTGGCCGGCAAGGTCCGGCAGACCCGCAGCCGCCCCCGGCGCCCCCTCGGGCGCCCCCTCGGGCGCCGCGCACACCGCGAACGCCGCCAGCACCCGGATGCGCTCGCCGCCGCGGTGGCGCCACAGGCTGATCCGGAAGCGCATCCGCCCGGCCGCGGTGACCAGCCAGGCGGCGCCCTCGGCGCTGCCCTCGCCGACCGCGCGAGCCAGCAGCGCCTGACCGCCCGCCTGCTCGACGAATCGGTCGATCAGCCGGACAGCACCGTTGCCGAAGATCGCCATGTCGGCCGGACTGCGCTCGCGAATCTGCCCGGCCACGTCAAACGCCGCCAGCGCCATCGGCATGGCCGACTCCGCCCCCTCCTGCCGGCCCGGCCTCACCGGGCGGCTCGCCGGCAGGGCGTCCGGGGCGGCGCCCGGCGCGATTCGGGCGCGGGTTTCAGTCCCGCCCCCCGCCGCCAGCGTTTTTGGTGGCGTGTTTGGTGGCCTGTTTTGTGGCCTGATCCTGTTTCGGGGACTCTCGAGCGGCGGCCGTCGCCATCGCCTGCTCCGCCGCCGCCCGTAACTCGCCGGCAATCTCGAGCGCCTCGTCGGGTTCGAAATCCATCGGCAACTCGATACCCTCGGACTCGACATAGATGCGCACCATGCCCAGCGAGGTGGGGCCGATCACCAGGCTCGCGGCCCGGTCGCTTTCGCTGTCGATACTCAATCCGTCCTCCCCGGCAACGCAAACCTCATGATGGCGATACTATTGAAACCGGCAGGCGGTTCCAGCCCCCATGACAGATCGCCGTGTCGGAATTGCGTCAGAGCCTGATTCAAAAGTCGCGAATGCGCCTTTTGGGTCCGCCCCCCGGCCCCGCCTCCGAAGACGGACAATCATTCCGCCCTACCGCCGGCGCCCGGTAGGGTGGACATGATTGTCCACCCTGCTTGGGTCTGTTGCGCCGGTTCCAAAAGCCGCGCTGCGTCTTTTGGGCGCGCTCCGCCCCCCACCCCATGTCTTATGCGCCTGTTCCAAAAGCTGCTGCGCATCTTTTGGGCGCGCGCCACCCCCCACCCCTCCTCCCCACCCAACCACCGATCATCCACCGAGGTAACATCGGTGGTTGGGTGGGGAGGAGGGGTGGGGGGCGGCGCCGGAAATCCGCAACGCGGATTTCGTCACGGGCAAAGACTCTCGCCGGAAATCCGCGAAGGCGGATTTCGTCACGGGCAAAGACTCTCACGGTGGTTGGGCGGGGAGGAGGGGGGGGGTGATTCAATTCACCGCATCGCCTCGGCGCCCGAACAGGGTTCTACAGGCCTCATGAACAAGAGGAGGCCTTGCGATGAGCACGAACACGACGACAC
>JACZTQ010000086.1 GCA_022573605.1 Pseudomonadota bacterium
ACGGGGACCTGGTGGTGGCCGACCGGATCGTCGTCGCCGCCGGACTGGGCAGCGCCGCGCTGCTGGGTCTTCCGGTCGATCCGGTTCCCGGCCTGATGGTCCTGACCACGCCGATCCGCGCCCGGATTTCCCATCTGCTGGCGCCGCCCGGGCTGCTGCTGTTGCAGGACGCCGGGGGCCGCATCCTGTGCGGCGGCGAGGCCGGCGGCTCGGCGCTGGATCGCGATCCGGCGGAGATCGCGAACGATCTGGTCGCGCGGGTCGGGGCACTGTTCGGGGAGGCGGATCTCGGGCTCGAGCGGGTCGTCATCGGCCATCGCCCGACGCCCGCCGACGGACACCCGATCATCGGCCCCGTGCCGGGCTGGGACGGGGTTTACGTGGCGGTGATGCATTCCGGAGTGACGCTGGCGCCCGGCGTGGCCGAGCTGGTCGCGGGCGAGGTGCTGGATGGTAGTGAGGCGGACCTGTTGGCGCCCTTCAGGCCCGACCGGTTCAGCGGCTGATACCAAGGTTCACGCCGGTGAACCTGCCATACAGCGCGCTTCCATCGCCCCGCCGGCCATTGCATGATGCGCTCCGCCCGACCCATGACCCAACCCCCGACCCGGAGACGCGCATGCCCCGTTTCAACCGACTGCTGATCACCGGCGCTGCCGGCAACCTCGGCGCCGTGCTGCGCCAGGGCCTGGCGCCGCTCGCCACCACGCTACGCCTGACCGACCGGGCCGGCATGGGCGAGGCGGCGGCGCACGAGGAAATCATGCCGGCGGAGTTGAGCGATTTTGACGCCATCATGGCGGTGGTGAAGGACTGCGACGCGGTGGTGCATTTCGGCGCCGCGCCGATGGAGAAGCCCTGGGCCGAGATCCTGAACTCCTCGATCATCGGCGGCTACAATGTCTACGAGGCGGCCCGGCGCCACGGCGTCCGGCGCATCGTCTACGCCAGCTCGATCCACGCGGTGGGCTATGTCCGGCGCGAGGAGGGCGCCGACACCCATACCGGGCACCGGCCGGACACGCTCTATGGGCTCTCGAAATGTTTCGTCGAGGACCTGGCGAGCCTGTATTTCCACAAGTTCGGCATCGAATCGGCTTGTGTGCGGATCAACTCCTGTTTCCCGGAGCCCGCCGACCGGCGCCACCTGGCGACCTGGCTGAGCTTTCGCGACCTGGTGCAGCTGGTCACCCGCTGCCTGGTCGCCGAGCGCATCGGACATACGGTGGTCTACGGCATCTCCGACAACCGCGAGCGTTTCTTCTCCAACGAGAAGGCGGCGCATCTGGGCTACCAGCCGCAGGACAGCGCCGAGGATTACCGGGAAAAGGTCGAGGCGAAATGCCCGCCCGGCGATCCGTTCGCGCCGGATATCGAGTTCGTGGGCGGGTTCTTGTGTGCGGTGGGGCATCCGGACGACGAGGCCTAGGGCCGCCCGCATACCCAGTCCCCCCTGCCCCCGGGTTTTCGGCGGCGCGCAAAGCAAAAGGCCGCGCCCGGTCGGGTGCGGCCTTTCGGCAGCCGGTATCGAGCCGGGGCGTCAGCCCTGGCGGGCCTTGAACCGGCGCTGGGTCTTGTTGATCACGTAGACGCGGCCCTTGCGGCGCACGATGCGGCAGTCGCGGTGGCGCGATTTGAGCGATCTCAGCGAGTTCTTGACCTTCATGGCTCCGTCGTCCTCGATCCTGTCCCGGTCCGGGCGCCGGGCGGCGCGGCGGGAGTAAATTTCACGCGGCTGCCAGGGCGGACCCGGCACCGGAGGCGTCTCTATAGCGGCGGGCCTGCGCGATGGCAAGGGGGGCCGGGCCGCTAGCGCGCCAGATAGATCGTCACATTGGCGACCGCCCCGGGCGACAGGCCCAGCCCCCTGCCGGCCTCGGCCGACAGCTCCGCCAGGCTGCCCGCGGCGGCCTCGCGCCAGACGAGCCGGGCCTCGACCGTCAGCCCGCTGACGGTATCGGTCACCCAGGCGATGGCGCCGGCCTCGACGAACGGCCCGGCGATCCAGGCGCCCTCGCCCGCCGCCGCGCCGCCGACGATCACCGGCGTGAACCCGACCCAGCGGGCGCTGGACAGCGACGGCGCGGCGGGCGGACCGGGCGCCGGCTGGCCGGGTCCGGCTTCGGTTGGCGGGTCCGGCGCGGCGGCGTCCTCGCCATCCGAAGTGAGCCGCTCCACCGCCCCGGAGATGCCGGACCAGAGGGATTCGAAGAAGGAGGGATCGTCCGTGGTCTGAGCCAGCGCGGCGGCGGGCGGCAGCGCCGCCAAGGCGGCGCCGAGAGCCAGGCCCGACCATCGCGCCATCGCATTCCTCCCGGCCCGGGTCTCGCCGCCGAAGCCGGCCGGGCCCCGGATCGGGCGCTTGCCGGCGCGCCCCGCCCGCCCGCGGCGCAGGCGCCTCGACGGGTCGAAAAATCCGGCTTGCACCTTGTGCGCTCCGATCGGCATGTTAAGAGGCCCTTTCGGGGGCGAGGGCCCCCGAAAGCACGGTCACGGGGTGGTTAGACTTATGTGGGCGAGAACTCAACTCAAGATCGGCTGGCTCGACTTGCTGGCGGGCGCGATTTCAACCGTTCACGCTGCCGATCGCGACAAGCTGGTGCGCCAGGTCGAGGCCTACTGGGACAGCAGCGGCGACACCATGGCCGCCTATTCGGTGCGCTCCGGATTCGACCTGCTGTTGCAGTCGATGGCGCTCGAGCCGGGCGACGAGGTCATCTTCTCCGCCCTCAACGTCAAGGGCATGGTCAAGATCGTGCGCAAGCTGGGGCTGGTGCCGGTGCCGGTCGATCTCGACATCGGCCATTTCGCGCCGTCGCTGGAGCGCCTGAAGGCCGCCATCACGCCGCGCTCGCGGGTGCTGGTGGTGGCGCATCTGTTCGGCGCCCGGCTCGAGCTCGATCCGGTCTTCGAGCTGGCCCGCGAGCACGGCATCCTGATCGCCGAGGATTGCGCCCAGGCCTTCAGCGGGCGCGGCTATCCGGGCCACCCGAAGGCCGATGTGGCGATGTTCTCGTTCGGGCCGCTGAAGACCGCGACGGCGCTGGGCGGCGCCCTGATCCGGGTCCGCGACACGGCGCTGCTGGCGCGCATGCGCGCCCTTCAGGCGGACTATCCGATGCAGACCAACGCCAAGCAGCGCAAGCGGGTGATGCAGTTCGCCGTGATGAAGATCGTCACCTCGCGGCTGGTGTTGCAGGCGATCCATCGCATCTTCGCCGCCCGCGGGCGCGACTACGAGGACGCCATCGCCGACAACGTGCGCAACGTGGCGCCGCTCACCGGCCTCAAGAACATGCGCTTCCGGCCCTCGCCGGCGATGCTGGCGATGATGGCGCGCCGCCTCGGCCGGTTCCGCGAGGAGACGCTGGAGGCGCGCGCCGAGAAGGGCCGCAGGCTGCGCCAGGGCCTCGGCGACGCGGTGGTGATGCCGGGCGACGGCAACACCCATCACGACTACTGGGTGTTCCCGATCCTGGTCGACGACACGGCGGCGTTCGTCAAGGCGATGCGGGCCGAAGGGTTCGACACCTCCAACCTGCCCCGCTCGCAGGCGGTTTCGGCGCCGCCGGACCGGCCGCAGCTCGAAGCCTCGATCGCCGCCCGGGCGCTCGCCGACCTGGTCATCGTGCCCTGCTATCCGGGCATGCCGGATGCCGAGATCGAGCGCGAGGCGAGGGTGATCAGGGAGATCGTTCAGCGCCTCGGCGCCAGCCGCACCCGCGCCTATGCGGACGCGGTGCCGGCACCGGTGGCCGCGCTCCCGGAGACGGCAACGGAACAGGGCGCCGAAGCGCCCCGGTAATCCCGTTCGTCATCTCCGATGACCGATGCCGCGCTGTTTTATGCGCCTGTCCCAAAATCCGCTTCGCGTCTTTTGGGCGCGCCGCCCCCCACCCCACCTCCCCGCCCAACCACCGATGTTACCTCGGTGGATGATCGGTGGTTGGGCGGGGAGGTGGGGTGGGGGGCGGCGCCGGAAATCCGCAAAGCGGATTTCGTCACGGGCAAAAACCAGCCGACGTCAGGCCAGCGCCGCCTTTGCCTTGTCGACGATGGTGGCGAAAGCGGCGGGCTCGCGCACCGCCAGGTCGGCCAGCACCTTGCGGTCCACCTCGATGCCCGACCTGGCCAGGCCGTTGATGAAACGCGAATAGGTCAGGCTGTCGTCATGGGCGCGCACCGCGGCGTTGATCCGCTGGATCCACAGGGCGCGGAAGTTGCGCTTGCGGACCTTGCGGTCGCGGGTCGCGTATTGCATCGCCTTCTCGACCGCCTGCTTGGCGGTGCGCACGGTGCGCGAGCGGGCGCCGTAGTAACCCTTGGCCTTGCCGAGGATCTTGCGATGACGGGAACGGGCGGCGGGGCCGCCTTTGACTCTGGACATGGGCGCCTCCGGTCAGCCGTAGGGAAGGAATTGCTTGACGATCTTTTCATCCTGCGGCGACAGCACGCGCATGCCGCGCGAGTTTCGGATGAACTTCTGCGTCCGCTTGATCATGCCGTGGCGCTTGCCGGCGTGGGCGACCTTGATGCGGCCGGTCGCGGTGACCTTGAAGCGCTTCTTGGCGCCCGACTTGGTCTTCATCTTGGGCATTTTCGTCTCCTGGCGTGCGAACGATTCAAGAAGCGCCTCGGCAGCCCTTACCGGCCGGACGCTCCGTGTGGCGAGCGCGGCTTATAGACGCCGCTTCCCAGGTTGGCAAGCGGCGCGGCAAACGGCAGGGCTATCAGACCGGACAAGGCGCCTTTCCGACTCACCAGAGTCACGTATCGATAAAAACACGCATAAGGAGAGTATTCGATACATTTACTCGCCAATATAGAACAATCCTTCATGTCATTTTCAAAGAATCTTATTAAATAAACCGCTATGAAGGGCTAATTTACTATGATTCGTTATCGTAATGTGGCGAAAATCTGTTATGTTTAGCATGTGGAGTATAACGATTCGGGAGCAAGGCTGTGCTATATCGCGATAAATTCCGTTGGCCAGGGGTGGCGCAATTCCTGCGCGACGATCATGGCTCGGCGACGATCGAGTTCGTGCTGTGGGTGCCGATCTTCGTCGTCATCCTGGTGGCGGCCACGGACGCCACCGTTCTCTACTTGCACCACACCGAGATGTGGAACGTCTCGCGCGATGTCGCGCGGCGCGTCGCGGTCGGTGACATGACCGAAGCCGATGCCGTCAACGCGGTGGGGAACGAGATGTTCCTCTACAGCCGCGCCTATACGGTATGGACGTCCGATCCGGCGGACCTCGATGTCCAGATCATGATCCAGACCAGTGTCAGGGACGCCAGCGTGTTCGGCTTCTTCGAGCCGGTCCTGGACCGCTACCTGACCGCCATGGTCACCATGCGCCGGGAGCCGATCTGAGCCAATAGGGGGAGGTCAGATATGTTGCGGGTACGGATTAACCAGTTTGCCAATAACGAAGCCGGCGCCGGAACCATCATGGGTCTGCTCTGGTTCGCGCTGCTGGTCGGCATCACCGGCATGGCCGTCGATGTCACCGACGGCTTTCGCAACCGCACCATGCTGCAAGCGACCGCCGACTCGGCGGCGCTGGCGGGCGCCATCGACCTGCCGGACAACGCCGCGGCGGTGGCCACCGCGGTGACCTATGCGGTCGATAACATGGGCACCGAACTCAACGGCTCGGTGCTCGATCCGGCGGATGTCATTATCGGCCTCTGGGATGGCGCCACGCAATCAATCGACCAGATGGCGGCCATCCCGGACGCGGTAATGGTCACGGTGCACCGCTCGGCCGCGAACGCCAACGCGCTGCCGGTCAACTTCCTGCGCATCATGGGGCTGCAAACCTGGAACGTCACCGCCCAGGCGGTGGCCCAGCGCTTCATCCCGGGCTGCCTGAGGGACGGGCTGATCGCCCGCGAGATGGTCGACATGTCGTCGAACAACGGCTTCGTCAACCAGATCTGCATTCATGGCGAGCAGGGCGTCAACATCCAGAGCAACAACTACTTCGAGACCGGGGTCAATGTCAGCATGCCGGACATGGCGATGCTGGAGATTCCGGCCAGCGGCATGGACAGCAATATCGGCCTGCATGACGCGCTGCGCGAGAACTACCTCGACCCGCGCATGGTCAACCATATCACCGAGATTACCGATGGTTTTCTCGGCCTGAACTCGGTCATGGCCTCCGTGGTCATGCCGTCGTATATAGAAACTAACTGGGGCGTGGATGAGGTCGGCACCGGGTTCAACTTCGCCAACGCGCTCCCGCACCACATCTACCACGTGTTGTGCCCGCCGATGCGCAACCTGGTGCTGCCGGCCGGCATCCTGATCGACCAGATCGTGCTGATCGCCGATTGCCAGATCACCATCGGGGCGAATTCGACGGTGACCGATTCCGTCATCATCTCGCGCTCGGGCCCGAACCCGGGGCCCGGCCAGTTGAACATCGGCGACGCCAACATCACCGTGGCGGCGGGGGTCCAGCTCGGCAAGCCCGACAACTGCGCCGTGGGCGGCGGGGTGCAACTGTTCTCGAACGCGACCATTCACACGTCCTCGAAAACGAAGATCGACGGGGTGCAGCTGGTCGCCTTGGGCGACATCTTCCTTGGCGCCCTCGCGATGGGCATCAACGGCATCTCGGCCCAGGCGGGCGGAAATATCTTCATGACCTCGAACAACATGTTCGGGCTCTGCTCGGGCGGCGTGGGCGGCCTGTTCACGGTCGATTACTACCGCCTCGTGTTGTGAGGCGCGGCCTCCGGGCCGGACGGCCCGGAGATTGTTAAGTCCGGGGCGGCACCAGACGCCGCCCGATTGAGCACCCGGCCAGGGCCCGCGACCGGAGATGTCGCACACCCGGCCACCCGGTACCGCTTCGCGGAATTCCCCCCTGTCTGTGTGTGCCGGGCATGCCTGCCCGGCCTCCGGTTCAGTCCGCTTTGGTCCAGCTTTCACCAGTACGGTCCGTAATAGAGTCCGCAAAATCGCGAGAATACTCTTGATTTCTGTCAAGGGTATTTAAAATATTGTGATTAAATTCCAATAGATTTACATATTTACATACTTTAACGAATCTTTTGACTCTGTTAGTTTTTGAGTGATACTAATTAATAGAACCAAGGCGCGTTGTTGGCCTGTCAACTCATAAAGGAGATCCGAAATGATGCACGCACCCATGTCCAGGTTTCTTGCCGACCAGCGCGGCGGCGGAACCATTTTGGGCCTTCTTTGGTTCATGCTGCTGGTCGGCATCACCGGCATGGCCGTCGATGTCACCGACGGCTTCCGCAACCGCACCATGCTGCAAGCGACCGCCGACTCGGCGGCGCTGGCGGGCGCCATCGACCTGCCGGACCAGGCCGCCGCGGTGGCCACCGCGGTGGCCTATGCAACCGAGAACATGGGCACCGAGATCAACGGCTCGGTGCTTGATCCGGCCGATGTCCTTGTCGGCCTCTGGGATGGAGCCACGCAATCGCTCGACACCACCTCGGCCTTCCCGGACGCGGTGATGGTCACGGTGCACCGCTCGGCCGAGAACGCGAACGCGCTGCCGGTCAACTTCCTGCGCATCATGGGGCTGCAGAGCTGGAACGTCACCGCCCAGGCGGTGGCCCAGCGCTTCATCCCGGGCTGCCTGAGGGACGGGCTGGTCGCGCGCGAGTTTGTCGACATGTCGTCGAACAACGGCTTCGTCAGGGAGATCTGCATCCACGGCGAGCAGGGCGTCAACATCCAGAGCAACAACTACTTCGAGACCGGCGTCAACGTCACCATGCCCGACGTCGATGGCATGCTGGAGCTTCCGGCCAGCGGCATGACCAGCAATATCGGCCTGCCCAAGGCGCTGCGCGAGAACCACCTCGACCCGCGCATGGTCAACCATATCGACGAGATCATGCTGGACATGATCGGCCGGACCTCGTCGGTCATGCCCAACTACACTCACGCCGAACTGCCGGTGTTCGAGGTCGATGAGAAGTTCGACCTGTCGACCGCCCTGCCGGGGCGCATTTACCATGTGCTCTGCAAGCCGAACAAAGCCGCGCGGATTCCCAACAACTCGGTCGTCGAGAACGTGGTCATCATCGCCGAGTGCGAGGTCCATATCGGCGCGGGCGCAACGGTCATCGGGTCGGTGATCGCCTCGCGCTCGGGTGGCAACGGAAATATCGACAAAGCCAATATCGTCATCGCCGCCAATGTCCAGCTCGGCCTGCCCGACAATTGCGCCGAGGGCGGCGGGGTGCAACTGTTCTCGAACGCGACCATACATACCGCGGCGTCCACGTCGATCGACGGCGTGCAGATGGTGGCGAAAGGCGACATCAAGCTCGGCGCCCGCGACATGGGCGTCAACGGCATCTCCGCCCAGTCCGGCGGCACCATCACCCTGACCAGCAACAACATGTTCGGGCTCTGCTCCGGCGGCGCGCCGGACCTGTTCACGGTGGATTACTACCGCCTGGTGTTGTGAGCGGTGGCCTGCCGGACCCGGCAGGCGCCGCCCGATTGAGCGCCCGGCAATCGGCTGCCGCGCCGCACCCGGCCCCACCGCCGCAGCCTCCCCCCCGTCCCCTTCTCCGGGGCTTACGCGGCCGCATCCGCGGCCACGGTCCCCTGCGAAGCCCAGAGGGAGTGGGGGGCGAAATCGGCGGGGGCGGCGCCAGGTGTCCCGGCGCGGGCCTGACTTTCCCCCGGTCTCTATCGTAATATCATGAAAAAATCGGATGAGTACTCTTGTACTGAGCCAAGAGTATTCGAAATCATGTGTATAATTATGAAAAATTATTCATAATTACATGATTTAATGGATTTTTCGACTCTATTAATTTTTGCGAGATATTGATTAATGGAATCCAGATGCGTTGTTACCCCGCCAATTCCCGAGGGAGATTCGAAATGCTGTGCGCGCCCATGTCCAGATTTCTTGCCGACCAGCGCGGCGGCGGAACCATCATGGGCCTGCTCTGGTTCATGCTGCTGGTCGGCATCACCGGCATGGCGGTCGACACCACCAACGGTTTCCGCTCGCGGACCATGCTGCAAGCCACCGCCGACGCCGCGGCGCTGGCCGCCGTGATCGATCTGCCTGATCAGGCCCTGGCGGTGGACAACGCGCTTCGCTATGCCGGCGAAAACATGCCTTCATACCCCTATGGCGACGTGCTCTATGCGGAGGATGTGCTGATCGGACTCTGGGACGCGGCCACCAATACGCTCGACACCACGGCGGCGCTGCCGGATGCGGTGATGGTGACGACCCGCCAGGCCGGTGCGAACGAAAACCCGGTGCCGGCCAACTTCCTGCGCATCGTCGGCCTGACGGAATGGAACGTGCAGGCCCAGGCGGTGGCCCAGCGCTTCGTCCCGGAATGCCTGAAGGACGGGCTGGTGGCGCGCGGCGTCATCGACATTTCGTCGAACAACGGTTTCGTCAACTCGATGTGCGTGCACGGCCAGCAGGGCGTGCAGATGCAGAACAACAATTCCTACCAGTCCGGCGTCACCGTCAGCATGCCCGATCCGTCGAGCCAACTGGTGATCCCGGCCGCCGGCATGACCTCGAACCCGGGTCTGCCGGGTGCGCTGCGCGAGAACATCCTCGATCCGCGCATGGTCAACCATATCGGCGAGATCCTGGTGGATCTGCTCAACCCGGCCTCGCCGATCATCCCGGCCTACATCGACACCAGCCAGCCGGTGATCGTCGTCGACAGCAACTTCAATTTCAACACCTACCTTCAGGGCAGAATCTATCATGTCGTGTGCAACCCGAACAAACAGCTCAAGGTTCCGGCCAACGCGTCGCTCACCAACGTCGTGATCATTTCCGATTGCAACATCAGCGTCGGCGCCAAAGCCTACCTGTCCAACGTGGTGCTGGGATCGACGGCGCTCGGCAACGGCGTCAATCCGCTGGCAAAGGCCAACATCAGTTTTTCGGCCAATGTCGATCTTGGCGTGGCGGACAACTGCGCGCCAGGTGGCGGGGTGCAGATATTCTCGGCCGCCAGCGTGCATTTCTCGCCGTCGATGACGGTCAACGGGGTCCAGATCGTTGCCGGAGGCGATGTCGATCTCGGCGCGCGGGGCCAGGGTGTCAACGGCATCTCGGTGCAGGCGGGCCAGGATATCTCGCTGACCAGCAACAACATGTTCGGGCTCTGCTCCGGCGGCGCGCCGAACCTGTTCACGGTGGGCTACTACCGCCTCGTGTTGTGAGCAGTGGCCTGCCGGACCCGGCCCGGGAGTTGAGGGGGCCGGTGCACCGGCAGGCGCCGTTAACCCGATTTCACGCGTGAAACGGGGGTTAACACGTTGATATTATTAGAAATGCGGTGTGAACCTGTTTTATGGTTAACGAAAGTCAGGCCGTGAAGGCTGGCGGCCCCCTGCTGACGCTCGCCGGTATCACGACACCCGGAGCAACCCGGGCGCTCCTTGCGGTCATCGTATCTTACGCGATCTTGCCAATTGCTGGCATTGCCGGTGACCTACCCGACGGCCGGCCCGCCCTCGTCGGGGTGCGGGTCAAGCCCCGGGAGCGCGAACCCCGCCACAAGGCCGGGGCTCGCGGGTGCAATCGGAAGGGGCGATGGTGTTATTCTGGTGGCATTAGTCACTGGGACAGTTAACTTCCGGATGAGTGAGATTGATGTGACAGGTCAACGACACTCTGCCGCTTCTTGTCAGGACTTGTTGCCAGTCATTCGTACATATCGGAGGGTCGTTTTC
>JACZTQ010000408.1 GCA_022573605.1 Pseudomonadota bacterium
CGAGCTCGAGCCCGACGCCCATGAAGGTGCCCGCCGCGGCGCGCTCGATGGTGCGCCCGCCGCCGACCGAGCCGGTGAAGTTGACAAAATCGACCGCGCGGTCGGCCAGCATCGCCTCGGTGGTGGCGTGGTCCAGCGCCAGGTTGCGGAACAATCCCTCCGGCAGCCCGGCCTGGTCGAAGGCCTGCTGGAACCGCTCGCCCGCCAGCAGGGTCTGGGTGGCGTGCTTGAGGATCACCGCGTTGCCGGCGATCAGGGCAGGCGCGATGGTGTTGACCGCAGTCAGGTAGGGATAGTTCCAGGGCGCGATCACCATCACCAGGCCCAAGGGCTGGCGCCGGATCATGCGTCTGAATGTGTCGCTGTCCTCGATCTCGACCGGGGCCAGCGCCGCCTCGGCGATGTCGGCCATGTGGTAGGCGCGTTCCTCGACCCCGCCGATCTCGCCGCCATAGCGCACCGGGCGGCCCATCTGCCAGGCAAGTTCCGGCACGATTTCGTCGTTCATGGCGCGCAGCCGGGCGATCCCGGCCCGGACCAGCTCGACGCGCTCGGCCAGCGGCCGGGCGGCCCAGTCCCTTTGTGCCGCTCGGGCGCTGGCCAGCGCCGCATCGACCTCGGCCCGGCTCGCCACCGGCCGCTCCGCATAGACCTCGCCATTGACCGGGGAGATCAGTTTCAGGGTGTTGGTCATTTGCTCCTCAACAGGCTATGGCTTCGGCATGCCCCGCCCGCGCGTAAGCGAGCATCGCCCGGTCACGGGTGACGATGCGCATGCCAAACTCGCGCGCGGTCGCGATGATGATCCGATCCGCCGGGTCGGCGGGCGGCTCCCCCGGCAGAAACGAGGATTCGATCAGGACTTCGGGCGGCAGCCGGGCGAGCTCGGTGTTCGGCTGGTCGAGCGCCGTCGCCATCCATGCCCGTGGCGATTTGGTCAGCACTAACCGGCCCCGCGACATCAGCATGCCGATCTCCCAGGCCGAGATCGGCGAGATGGCGACGCCATGCCCTTGCGAGGCCGCCGCGCGCAGCGCCCGGTTCGCCGCGTCGCTGAGCGGCGCACCGGAGGTGATCCAGATCAATGCGCAGGTATCGAGCAACAGCGGCGCCATCCGTCAGCGCGCGCCCCAGTCCGGATCGGCTGGTTCGGTCAAGTCGACGCCGTCGGGAATTGTTACGGTGCCTTTGAGGCAGCCGAACAGCGGATGGGGCGCGCCGCCCGTCGCTGCCTCCGGCGGCGCATCGGGCTCGGGAGGCGCCGCCTTGGGCGCGACCCGGTGAAAGACCAGCTTGCGCTGTTCCATGTCCACATCCTCTGTATGAAATCCCGCTTCGATCCAGGCATGGGTCATCACATTATTGGCGGGGTTATTGCTCCACCAGGCGCGATGCTTGCGCGACGAGGGCGGCAGGGAAAACCCGAGCACCGCCTCGATGTCCTCGAATTTCATCGACACCCGGCGTTGCCCTAATCTTCGCAGGTGATCGGCAAGCGGTTCATACTTCCCCATGGCGTTCTCCAAGATCGGTGGCACACCAACCAAAATAAACTCTATCTGCACTGTCGTCAAGGTTTAGTTGTGTGTGTTTATCACGCCCTCTCGAACCCGCGCGCCACCTCCCAGTCGGTGACGCGGCGGTCGTATTCGGTCTGCTCCCACCGGGCCGCGTGCACATAGTGGTCGATGACATCGTCGCCCATCGCCGCGCGCAGCATCGCCGAGCCGTCGAGGGCGGCGGTCGCGTCCCGCAGGGTCGAAGGGATTTCCTGCACCTCCGCGTCGCCATAGGCGTCGCCGACGAAGGCCGGCTCCAACTCGCGCTTGTTCTCGATCCCGTCGAGCCCCGCCGCCAGCAGCGCCGCCTCGGCGAGATAGGGGTTCAGGTCCGAGCCCCCGACCCGGCACTCGATGCGGATCGCCCTGGTGCCCTCGCCGCACAGCCGGTAGCCGGCGGTGCGGTTGTCGCGGCTCCAGATCGCCTTGGTCGGGGCGAAGGTGCCGGCCTGGAAGCGCTTGTAGGAGTTGATATAGGGCGCCAGGAAGCAGGTGATCGCGCTGGCATGGTGCAGCAGGCCGGCCACGTAGTGGCGCATCAGCTCCGACATGCCGAACTCGGCCTGCCCGTCATGGAACAGCGGCGTAACCCCGTCGGCGCTCCACAACGACTGGTGCACATGGCTGGAATTTCCCGCCGCCTCATAGCTCCACTTGGCCAGGAAGGTCAGCGCCCTGCCCCTGGCCCAGGCGATCTCCTTGCAGGCGTTCTTGATGATCACATGGCGGTCGGC
>JACZTQ010000087.1 GCA_022573605.1 Pseudomonadota bacterium
GGGTGTCGTCGATATTGATCAGCCCGGGGGTTTGCTCGAACCGCGCCCGGGCGATCCCGGCGGCGCGGATCAGGTCGGCCCAGTTGTTGGAGGTTACCTCGAGCTGGATCGGCTTGCCGTGCCGCGGTCCGTCGGTTTCGCGCTTGATCTCGGCCAGCACGCCGGGGATCGAGGTGATGCGGCGCTCGATCTCGTCCAGGATCTCGTCGCCGGGGCCGCGCCGGTTCCAGGGCGCCAGTTCGAGCTGGACCTGGCCGACCGCGTCCGGCGGGCCTTCCTGGCCGCCCTTGTTGGCCAGCCCGCCGCCGCCGGAGAAAGCGAACACCGCCGCGACGCCGGGCACCGACATCACCGCCGCCTCGGTGGCGCGCACCATGCGGTCGCGCTCGGCCAGGCTGAGATTGCCCCGCGCCCGGACATAGACGATGGCGCGCTCGGGCTCGGTCTTGACGAAGAACTCGACGCCGTTGTTGTGGCCGCCGTAATAGGCGAAGGTGCCGGCGATCAGCGCCGCCGCCAGGCCCAGCGCCAGGAACGGCCCGGCCGGGTTCAGCACGATCGCTCCGATGACCCGGCCGAACCGGCTCCGGCGATAGGGCGCCGGCGGGGGCGGCGGCGCGACAGTCGTGCCCAGCAGCCGGGCCCGGGCCTGCCCCAGCATCCGGCCCGCCCGCCCGGCGACGCCGCCCAGGATCGGCAGGTAGATCAGCGCCACGATCAGCGAGGCGCCGAGCACGAAGATCATCGTGATCGGCAGTTGCCCCATGAACTGGCCCGGCATGCCGGGCCAGAACAGCATCGGCAGGAAAGCGCACAGCGTGGTCGCGGTGGAGGTGACGATGGGCCAGAACATGCGCCGCGCCGCCTCGGTGTAGGCGGTCATCGGGCCGACGCCCCGGGCGATGCGCTTGTCGGCGTACTCGACCACCACGATGGCGCCGTCGACCAGCATGCCGACGGCCAGGATCAGGCCGAACATGGTCATGTTGTTGATGCTCATGCCCAGCGCCGCCATCAGCCCGAAGGAGAGCAGGAACGAGCACGGGATGGCGATGCCGACCAGCAGCGCCGAGCGCAGTCCGAGCGCCGCCAGCACCACGATCATCACCAGCACGACCGCCGTCAGCACGCTCGATTCGAGCTGGGCGACCATGTCGGTGACGCGCGACGACTCGTCCATCGAGAAATCGACCCTGACCGCCTGGCGCAGCGGTTCGGGCCAGCCGCTCACCACCTCTTCGACCGCGGCGCGCACCGCCGCGACGGTCTCGATGATGTTCTCGCCGATGCGCTTCTTGACCTGGAGCGAGATCGACTTGGCGCCGTTGAAGCGGGCCCGTCCGGTGGCGTCCTCGAAGGTGCGCCGGATCTCGGTGACATCGCCGAGCCGCACCACCCGGTCGCCGTTGACCCTGACCGGCAGGTCGCGGACATCCGCCAGGGTCTCGAACGAGCCCGGCACGGTGACCGAGAAGGTCGCCGTCGCGCTCTCCACCGAGCCCGCCGCGATGAGCTGGTTGTTGCGGTCGAAGACGGAGAGCAGGTCCGCCGCGGTGACCGAGTAGGATTCCATCTTGAGCGGGTCGATCAGCACCTCGACCATTTCGTCGCGGTGGCCGGTCAGTTCGGCCTCGAGCACCGACGAGATGCTCTCGATCGCGCGCTGGAGCTCCTTCGACAGCCGCAGCAGGGTGCGCTCCGGCACCTCGCCGGAGAGCGAGACCACCAGGATCGGGAACTGCGACAGGTTGACCTCGGTGATCGTCGCCGCTTCGGCGGCGGCCGGGAACTCGGCCTGGGCCTGGTCGAGCTTGTCGCGCACCTCGGCCAGGGTGGCCTGCTTGTCCCAGCCGAAATCGAACTCCAGCAGCATCCCGGCATGGTTCTCGGAGGCGATGCCGGTCATCTGCTTGAGCCCGTCGAGACCGCGCATCGCGGTCTCCATCGGCTTGACCAGCAGGCGCTCGGAATCGCGCGCCGAGACGCCGGGCAGCGGCACCGAGATGTAGAGCACCGGCACGTCGATATTGGGCGCGCCCTCCTTGGGCAGCGAGAAGTAGGAGAACAGGCCGGCGCCGACCGAGATCAGCACGAAGGCCAGCACCATCCGGGTGTGCGCGGCGGCCCAGTCGACGATACCGGTCAGTTGGCCGGTCATTGGGCCGGTCACTGGGCCGGTCATTGGCTCGCGGCCCGGTCCAGGATGGTGGGGGCGATGGCGCGCCCGTCGCGCACGAACTCCTGGCCGACGACGATCACGCTGGCCCGGTCCGGCAGCCCGGTGACCCAGACCCCGTCGATCTCGTCGCGGATGATCCGGATCTCGACGAAGCGGGCCTTGCCCTCGACCGCGAGGCGCACCCCCAGCCGGCCGGCGTCGTCGAGGGTCAGGGCGCTCTGCCGGATCAGGTGGGCGACCTCGGCGGGCAGGTCGATGCGCAATTCGGCGGTCATGCCGTCGCGGATGCGGCCGTCCTGATTGGGCAGCGTGACCTCGACCAGGTAGGTCCGGGTCGCCGGGTCGGAGACCCGGCTGATGAACGAGATCGTGCCCTCGATGATGCGGCCGTTGATCAGCCGGGCGGTCGCTTTATGGCCGAGCCCGATCTGGTCGACCTCCCGTTCGGAGACGTAGCCCGAGACCTTGACCGAGCTGAGGTCGATCACCGTGGCGCAGGTGTCGCCGAGGCCGAGGCGCGAGCCGATCTCGGCGGTGTCGGTCTCCAGCAGGCCGTCGAAGGGGGCGCGGATCACCAGCCGGGCGATGTCCAGTTCGACCAGGTCGACCCGGGCCTGGGCCGCCTCCAACTGGGCCTGGCGGGCCACCCGCGTGGTCTCGGAGGCGAATCCCTTCCGGCTCAGCGTGGTCGCGGCCTCGGCCTCGACGCGGGCCCCGGCCAGCCCCGCCTCGGCCTCCAGAAGCTGGGCCGCGCGGGCCCCGGGGTCGAGCCGGCAGAGCACCTCGTCCTGTTTGACGGTGGCGCCCTTGCGCAGCGGTTGCGAGATCACCAGGCCGGCGGTTTCGGCCGGGACCGAGACGTTGCGGATCGCCACCGTGCGGCCGCGCACGACAAGCTGATCGACCATCCGCCGCGCTTCGCTCTGCTGCACCATCACCGCGACCGGCGGGTTCTGCTCCGCCGCGGCCCCGGTCGTGGCGGCAGTCACCACCGTCACCGCCGCATCCCGCGCCGGTCCGCGCACGGCGAACCAGTAGTAGAGCGCGCCGGCGGAGAGCAGCGCAAGAGCCAGCGAAGTCAGGCGCATCGGGTCCTCTCCGGGATGCCCTCGCAAGGCCGGGGGCGGCGGGGGTTTGGCCGGTATCGGTGGTTGCAGGCCAAGATAGGCGCGTTCGGTCCGATGGAAAAGGGGGTACGCGGTGGGATCGGGGCGCTTTCTTGCGGCGCCCGGCCCGCTTGGAGCCTTGTCCGGCGTGATTGAATCAGGCCGGACAAGGCTCCACTCTTTTGCTGGCGCAATTTCCGGGTCGCCAAATGAAGTCATTTGGCTCGAAATTGCTCTATGCTGGCGCCGGGAGCGGCAGGGAGGCCCCATGCTGATCGTGGAAGGGCTCAGGACCAAGGCGGGCGGACCGCTCGGCTTGGCGCTTGGCGGCGGCGAGATCGTCGCCCTGCGCGGGCCGTCGGGCGCGGGCAAGTCGCTGCTGCTGCGGGCCATCGCCGATCTCGACCCGGCCGCGGGCGAGGTCTCGCTCGGCGGCACTCCGCGCGCCAGCATCGCGGCCCCGGAGTGGCGCCGCCGGGTCGCTTACGTGCCCGCCGAGTCGGGCTGGTGGGACGACCGGGTGGGGGCGCATTTCCCCGCCGGCGGCGGCTCCGAAAGCAACCGTATCGCCGAGCTGATCGAGGCGCTCGGCCTCGACCCGGCGGCGCTGGGCTGGGAGGTGCGCCGGCTCTCGACCGGCGAGCGCCACCGCCTCGCCATCGCCCGGGCCCTGGTGCGCGAGCCGGAGGTCTGGCTGTTCGACGAACCCACCGCGGCGCTCGACGCCGAGGCGGCGAGCCTGGTCGAGGCGGTCATCCGGAAGGGGCGCGCGCGCGGCGCCGCCATCCTGCTGGTCACCCATGACGACGCCCAGGCGGCGAGGCTGGCGGACCGGACCCTGACCATGGCGGACGGTTGCCTGGTGGCGCGGGAGGGGGCGGGGTGAGCGATTATCTGGTGCTCTCCTACTGGGACGTGGCGCTGGCGGCGGTGTTCCTGATCCTGAATGCGGGGCTCTCGCTGTGGCTGCAACTGGGGCTGGCCCGGCAGATGCTGGTGGCGGGGCTGCGCATGGTGGTGCAACTTCTCGCCGTCGGGCTGGTGCTCAAAGCGGTGTTCGCGGTGGCCTCGCCGCTGGTGACGTTCGGTCTGGCTTTGGTCATGGTGGTGTTCGCCGGGCGCGAGATCTGGGCCCGCCAGGAGCGCCGGATGCGCGGCCCCTGGGGGCCGGGGCTGGGCGCCGGCGCGATGACGCTGGCGGCCGGCGTGGTGATCGTGTTTGCCCTGACCCAGCAGATCGGCGCCGATCCCTGGTGGTCGCCGCGCTACGCGCTGCCGCTGTTCGGCATGATTCTGGGCAACACCATGACCGGGGTCAGCCTCGGGCTGGACACCCTGAGCACCGGCCTGTGGCGCGAGAGCGCGGCGGTCGAGGCCCGCCTCCTGCTGGGGGCGACGCGGTGGGAGGCGACCCGGCCGTTCGCCCGGCGGGCCATGCGCAGCGGCATGACCCCGATCATCAATTCGATGGCGGCGACCGGGGTGATCTCGCTGCCCGGCATGATGACCGGGCAGATCCTCAGCGGCGTCGATCCGGGGGAGGCGGTGAAATACCAGCTCCTGATCATCTTCCTGATCGCCGGGGCGACCGGGCTGGGGGTGGTGCTGTCGATCACCGGGGGGATCTGGCGGCTGACCGATGAGCGGCACCGGCTGCGGCTGGACCGGCTGGGGGGCGAGCGGGGGTGAGGGGGGTGTGCAAGAGGGGGGCGTCCAGCGCGTAGGGTGGGTTCTCCGAACCCACCCTACGCGAGCGGCCCTTGGACGTAACCGCCACGACATTCTCGCCGCCGATCCGGGCGGGTCGCCTGCACGGCCGGAGCACAGAGACGAGGGCAGCGCCCGCCCTGTGGGGCGGGGCGGGCGCCGCCCGGGGGTGCCCCCCGGGCGGGACATCTGGTCGGGCAGCGCCATCGGACGGACGCCATCCCGGTTTGCGAGCCCGGAGCCGCCTTGGTTTGATGCCGGTCCGTGGCGCGTAGGGTGGGTGAAACCCACCGCTGCGGGACGGTGTTTGCGTGAGGGGTGGTGGGTTGGCCCCCACCCTACGCGTTTTTCGACGCAGCACCCGGCAGAGCCGCTGCAAGCCTCCCCCCCGACCCCCCTCCCAGAGGGAGTGGGGGGCGAAATCGGCGGGGGCGGGGGCATCACGGGCGATGACACCGCTTTTTCCCGGCCGATTACCGGAGTATGGTTGCCCAGACGACCGAGAAGGGGAGAGCCCATGTCGACCCGCAGCACGATCTCGAAGAAAGCCGCCATCACCGATCCGGACCAGGGGCCGGGGACCCGGCGCAAGCGCATGACGGTGCCCGATTTCATGGCCCGCAAGGGCGGTGAGCCGCTGGTCTGCCTGACCTCGTATACCGCCCATGTGGCGCATATCTGCGATCAGGTCTGCGACCTGCTGCTGGTCGGCGATTCTTTAGGCATGGTGATCCACGGCATGCCGAACACGCTGGGCGTCACGCTGGAGCACATGATCATGCACGGCCAGGCGGTGGTGCGCGGCGCCGACAAGACCCTGGTGGTGGTCGACATGCCCTTCGGCAGCTTCGAGGAAAGCCCGCAGGCCGCCTTTCGCAACGCCTCGCGGGTGATCAAGGAGACCGGCTGCCACGCGGTCAAGCTCGAGGGCGGGGTCGAGATGGCGCCGACGATCCAGTATCTCTCGCGCCGCGGCATCCCGGTGATGGCCCATATCGGGCTGATGCCGCAGGCGATGAACACCATGGGCGGCTTCAAGGCGGTGCGCGACGAGGCGCTGTGGGACCGGGTGATCGAGGACGCCAAGGCGGTCGAGGCGGCGGGCGCTTTTGCGGTGGTGATCGAGGGGGTGGCGGCGCCGCTGGCCGACCGGATCACCGCCGAGGTCGCGATCCCGACCATCGGCATCGGCGCCTCGGCGCAGTGCGACGGGCAGATCCTGGTGTTCGAGGACATGGTCGGGCTGCTGCCCCGGGTGCCGACCTTCGTGAAGCGCTACGGCGCCATGGAGGAAATGATGCGCGCCGCGGTGGGCCAGTACGCCGAGGAGGTCAGGGCGCGCAGTTTTCCGGGCGATGAGCATACCTACAAAAAGAAATGAGAGCTTGCTGTCGAGGCCGGGTTCGTGACCTGAGGCAGCAGGGTGTTTTCCGTTCCGCCAGAACCGGGTCATGCCCGGACCTGATCCGGGCATCCGGTTCTTGGAGCGTGATGACTCTTGGCCCGATCGCCTGGCCCTGTCATCCCGTGCGCGCCGCAGCATGAAATGATGCGGCGCAGACCCGGGATCTCCCGATCCTGGGCAAAGACCAAGAGATCCCGCACGAGCGCGGCATCACTGCGTGCTGCAACGCCTACGGGATGACGGCCCGGCGGCGATTTCGCGCCACGCCATCTTGCTCTGGCCGTTTGATCCAAGGGTTGGATTGCCGGGGCAGGCCCGGCAATGACGGCAGAGGAAATGATTCTATCCGTATTGAAAGCGCCTTTGCCCTTTGAATTGCGTCCGGGCGGCGTTACACCACGGCCCGCGACGCTGCGAGGAGAAGACGGGTGAGCGAAACAGACAGCTTTATCCAGGAAGTCACCGAAGAGGTGCGCAAGGACCGGATGTTCCGGCTCTGGAAGAAATACGGCGCCTATGCGGTGGCCGGGGTCGTCGCCGTGGTCGCGGTCACGGCCGGGCTGAACTGGATGAAGCACCGCGCCATCCAGCAGGCCCGCGACACCGGCGGCGCGTTCCTCAACAGCGACATCGCCTCGGTCGAGGACCAGCGGGTGCTGATCGCCGGCGTCGAGGGTCCGGCGGCGATGATCGCCCGGCTGCGCCTGGCCGCGGCGACCGCCCTGGCGGGCGATCTGCCAGCGGCGGCGGCGCTCTACCGCGCGGTGGCCGGCGAGCCCGGCCTCGATCCGGCTTACGCCGATCTGGCCCGGCTCCAGGCGGTGCGGCTCGGCCTCGCGGCGATGGACCCGGCGGTTGCCATCGCCGAGCTCGATCCTTTGGTCGTCGCGGGCGCGCCCTACCGGGTGCTGGCGCTGGAGTTGCGCGCCGTGGTGCGCCTCAACGCCGGCGACGTCGAGGGCGCCCATGCCGATTTTGCCGCGATCATCGGCGACCCGGAAGCGACCCGCGAATCGTCGCAGCGCGCCCTGGCCCTGCTGGTGAGCAGCGGGGGCGAGCCGCCGGCGGGGGGGCAATAACATGCGGGTGGAAGAGTTGGAGAATCTGATGCGCGGCCCTGGTGTCTTCGTCCGGCCGGTCCGGTCCCTGGCGCTGGGCCTGATCGTTCTGACCGCCCTGGCCGGGTGCGGCTGGTTCGACAGCGACGAAGATACCCTCGAAGGCGAGCGCATCCGGCTGCGCGGCGATCCCGCCGTGACCGTGGCGGCCGGGGCGGCGGCGGTGCCCTTGCCGCCGGCCCAGACCAACGCCGAGTGGACCCAGACCAACGGCGCCGCCAGTCATAACATGGGCCATCTGGCCGGGCCGGGCAGCCTGTCGCGGGCCTGGACCGCCGACGCCGGCGAGGGCAGCAGCGACAATAGCGTCATCACCAGCGCGCCGATCGTGGTCGGCGGCAATATCTACACCCTGGACGCGGCCGCCAAGGTGACTTCGTTCAGCGCCGGCTCCGGGGCGCGGAACTGGCGGATCAGCCTGGCGCCCGAGGGCGAGAAGGGCAGGGAAGGCTTCGGCGGCGGCCTGGCGGCGGAGGGCGGCACGATCTACGCCGCCACCGGTTTCGGCGAGGTGCTGGCGATCAGCGCCGCCTCGGGCGAGATCCTGTGGCGCCGGAGCTTCGGCGCGCCGTTCCGGGCGGCTCCGGCGGTGGCCCAGGGACTGGTCGTGGCGGTGACCCGCGACAACCGGGCGCTGGGCCTCGACGCGGCCACCGGAGCGGTCCGCTGGCGGATGCAGGCGGCCAGTTCCGACGCCGGGCTGCTGGGCGGCGCCAGCCCGGCCATCGCCGGGCGGCTGGTGGCGCTGCCCTATGCCTCGGGCGAGCTGGTCGGGGTCGATGGCGGCAGCGGGCGGCGGTTGTGGAGCGCGGTGCTCAGCGGCGGCCGCAGGGGGCTGGCGCGCTCGGCGATCACCGATATCTCGGGCGATCCGGTGATGGTCGGGCCTTACGTGGTCGCGGCCAACCAGAGCGGCCGGATGGTCGCCATCGATACCCGCAACGGCCAGCGGGTGTGGACCCGCGGCCTGGGTTCGGCGGCGCCGATCTGGGCCGCCGGGGACACCATCTTCCTGGTCTCGGACGACGCCAAGCTGATGCGCCTCTCGGTCCGCGACGGGCGCACGCTGTGGTTCAGCCAGCTGCCGGCCTACGAGAAGCCGAAGAAGTTCAAGCACCCGATATCCTATTCCGGCCCGGTGCTGGTGGGCGGCCGGCTGCTGCTGACCGACAGCGTTGGCAACCTGCTGTCGTTCGACGCCGTGAGCGGGGCGGCGCAGACCGGCGCGCGGATCGACGGCGGCTCGATGACCGGGCCGGTGGTGGCGGGCGGCGTCGTCTACGTTCTGTCGGACAACGGAAAGCTCCACGCCTTCCGCTGATCCGGCACCCTCCAGGCAGACCTATGTCGTTCACACTGGCCATCATCGGACGCCCCAACGTGGGCAAGTCGACCCTGTTCAACCGCCTGGTCGGGCGGCGCCTGGCGCTGGTCGACAACCAGCCCGGGGTGACCCGCGACCTGCGCGAGGGCGCCGCCCGGCTGGGCGACCTCAGCTTCACCGTGATCGATACCGCCGGGCTGGAGGAGGTTGACGACGACAGCCTGCCGGGACGCATGCGCAAGCTGACCGAGCGGGCGGTGGCGCAGGCCGACCTGTGCCTGTTCCTGATCGACGCCCGCACCGGCGTCACCCCCAGCGACGGCTTCTTCGCCGATATCCTGCGCCGCGGCGGGGTCTCGGTGATCGTCGCCGCCAACAAGGTCGAGGGGCGGGCCGGCGAGGCCGGGATGTTCGAGGCCTATGCGCTGGGGCTGGGCGAGGTGATCGGCATCTCGGCCGAGCACGGCGAGGGCATGGGCGATCTCTACGCCGCCCTGCTGCCCTACGCGGAGCGCTTCGCCGAGGAAGCTTCGGGGGAGGCCTTCGAGGCCGACGAGGAGGCCGACGCCCTGGCCGAGAACCGGCCCTTGCAGATTGCCATTGTCGGCCGGCCGAATTCCGGGAAATCCACCCTGGTCAATGCGATCCTGGGCGAGGACCGGATGCTGACCGGGCCGGAGGCGGGGATCACCCGCGACGCCATCGCGGTGACTTGCGATTGGGGCGGGCGGGCGTTCCGCATTTTCGACACCGCCGGGCTGCGCAAGAAGGCGAAGGTGCACGGAAGGGTCGAGCGGCTGTCGACCGCCGACGCCACCCGCGCCATCCGTTTCGCCGAGGTGGTGGTGGTGCTGATGGACAACGACAACGCCTTCGAGACCCAGGACCTGCGCATCGCCGACCTGGCCGAGCGCGAGGGCCGCGCCGTGGTGATGGCGATCAGCAAGTGGGACCTGGTCGAGGACAAGAACGCCCGCATTCGCGAGTTGCGCGAGATCTTCGGGCGGTTGTTGCCGCAGCTCAAGGGAGCGCCGCTGGTGACGGTCTCTGGGCTGACCGGGCGCGGGCTGGACCGGCTGCGCGAGGCGGTCCTGGAGATGCACCGGGTGTGGAATATCCGCATTACCACGGCAAAGCTGAACCAGTGGTTGGGCGAGGTTCTGGAGCAGCACCCGCCGCCGGCGGTCTCCGGGCGCCGCTTGAAGCTGCGCTTCATCACCCAGGTGAAAGCCCGCCCGCCGAGCTTCGTGGCCTGGAGCACGCGCCCCGATGCGCTGCCGGCGAGCTATCTGAGGTATCTGGTCAACGGGCTGCGGGAGGCGTTCGGGTTGAAGGGGGTGCCGATCCGGCTGGCGTTGCGCAAGGGGGAGAATCCGTATGTGAAGAAGAAGCGGTGAGAGCGGATCGGGCGGGCCCCCGGCGGGGTGGGAGGGGGGTGTGGAAGAGGGGGTGCCCACATGTGGGAGGATGGTTAAGTGGTTGGATTTGTTATAGTTTCAGAAAACAGGGTGGTGAATTGCGCCGTAGGGCGGGGTTCACCCCGCCATTCCGGCCCGGGCCGATTGGTGGCGGGGTGAACCCCGCCCTACGGGTTGCCCGCACACGACATCGATGGTGGCTGGGCGGAGAATGGTGGGTTCGGAGAGCCCACCCTACGCGCTTCGCATGGGCCGCGCGGCACCCAGCGGCGTCGCCGCAAGCCTCTCCCCCGACCCCTTCTCCGGGGCTTACGCGGCCGCATCTGCGGCCACGGTCCCCTGCGAAGCCCAGAGGGAGAGGGGGCGCAAGCGGTGGGGGCAGCGCGATCCGGCGTCAGAGCGCCAGCCGGTCGCCGTTGGCGATATCGCCCTTCT
>JACZTQ010000409.1 GCA_022573605.1 Pseudomonadota bacterium
GATCAGTTTCCAGCCGTCGTCCAGGGCATCGCCCTGCCCGGAGCATCCGGCCAGCACCAGCCCGGCCATCATGGCGCCTACAAATGCAAGCCTGCGCATACGCAACCTCCCGTTCAATGCGACGCCGGAGCCCGGCGTCCGCTCCCGCCCGAGACCGGACCTCGGGAGGAATTTCATCGCCATACGGCCGGCAACCCGCCATGCGCGAATGCCCGCCGTGAAGATCGTAACAATCTCACCCTTAAGGGGCAAAGATAAGGCAAAGATTCGGTTAATTTTCTTTATTTGATACGTTTTTCCGCCGCTCCTTTGCGAGTTGGTTGCAAACTCCGCACCGATTTCCCGAGTCCGAGCTGGTCGGCGAGGACCTTGGCGCGGATTTCCTCGACCCCGCCGGCCGCCAGATCGCCGAGTTGAAACGGCCCGTAGCTGATTCTGATCAGCCGGTTCACCGCCAGCCCGACCGATTCCAGGGCGCGCCGTATTTCGCGATTCCGGCCTTCGCGCAGCCCGATGGTCAGCCAGGCGTTGGCGCCCTGCTGGCGGTCGATGGTCACGGTGATCGGCTGGAACCGCTCGCCGTCGAGGCGCATGCCCCGGGCCAGCGGCGCCAGCATCGCCTCGGTCGGCCGGCCATGCACCCTTGCGCGGTACTTGCGCAGCCAACCGGTCGAGGGCAGCTCCAGGCGGCGCTTCAACTCGCCGTCGTTGGTCAGCAGCAGCAGCCCCTCGGAGTTCAGGTCGAGCCGCCCCACCGGCATCACCCGGGGCAGCTCCGGCGGCAATCGGTCGAACACCGTGGCGCGGCCCTTCTCGTCGCGCGCCGTGGTCACCAGCCCGGCGGGCTTGTGGTAGCGCCACAGCCGCGACGGCTCGGCCTCGGCCAGCGGCTTGCCGTCGACCAGGATGCGGTCGCGCGCGGTCACGTTCAGGGCCGGGCTGGCCAGAACCTTGCCGTTGACCCGCACCCGCCCGGCCGCGATCATCCGCTCCGCCTCGCGGCGCGAGGCGACCCCGGCCCGGGCCATCCGCTTGGCGATGCGCTCGCCCTCCGACGTTTTATCGATCTTTTTCTCGCTCATGCGCTCCCTCTATCCTGCCCCGTGACACAGCGGAAGGGGCTTGCCGCGCCGCCGCCGGCGGGGATACTTGGCCGATGCCGGAGTTCACCAGCCATATGGACCGCGCCCTGACCGAGGCCGGGGCCGCCGCGAGACGCGGCGAGACCCCGGTCGGCGCCGTCGTCGTGGCCCCGGACGGCACCGTGCTGGCCGCCGCCGGCAACCGGGTGCGCGAGCTGGCCGATCCCTCGGCCCATGCCGAGATGCTGGCGCTGCGCGCGGCGGCAGCGGCGACCGGCTCCGAGCGCCTGACCGGCTGCGATCTCTATGTCACCCTGGAGCCCTGCCCGATGTGCGCCGGGGCGATCTCGCTGGCCCGCATCCGGCGGCTCTACTACGGTGCGCCCGACCCCAAGACCGGCGGCGTCGAGCACGGGGCGCGGGTGTTCGCGCAGCCCACCTGCCACCATGCGCCGGAGGTCTATGGCGGCATCGCCGAGGCCGAATGCGCCGCCCTGCTGCGGCGGTTTTTCCAGCTGCGGCGGGAATGAGCGAGGTATAACGTGGCCGGCATGGAGATCATCGACACCGATATCCTGATCGCCGGCGGCGGCATCGCCGGTCTCACCGCCACCGTCCGGCTGGCGGCGGCGGGGTTTGAGGTGATTTGCGTCGATCCGGCGCCGGCGGATGCGCCCGGCGGCGACCAGCGCACCACCGCGTTCCTGGAGCCCGCCGTGGCGACCCTGGAGCGCGCCGGCGCCTGGGCGGCGATGGAACCCCATGGGGCGGCGCTCTGGACCATGCGCCTGGTCGATGCCGGCGGGCAGGCCCGCGAGGTTCGCGAGACCGCCGATTTCGAGGCGGCCGAGATGATGGACCGGCCGTTCGGCTGGAACGTCCCCAACATCGCCGTCCGCGAGGCGCTGCTGGCGCGGCTGGCCGAATTGCCCGGCGCCCGGCTGGTCAACGGCCAGACCGTTACCGGGCTGGTAAGCCGAAGCGCCGAGGCGCTGGCCCGGCTCAGCGGTGGCGGCCAGGTCCGGGCGCGGCTGGTGCTGGCCGCCGACGGGCGCGATTCGGGCCTGCGCGCGGGGGCCGGGATCGGGGTTCGGCGCTGGCATTACGGCCAGAAGGCGCTGGTCTTCGCGGTGACCCATCCGCGCCCGCACGACGGCGTCTCGACCGAGATCCACCGCAGCGGCGGACCGCTGACCCT
>JACZTQ010000088.1 GCA_022573605.1 Pseudomonadota bacterium
GGCGCCGGGCCTCGCCCTGACGGCTCCGGGGCGACCATTCGGCGATGTCGCGCCACTCGATCCGCTCGCCATGCAAGGCCCTGAGATCGGCTTGCGTCAGCGCCGCCGCGAGCCGGATCGTCGCCTCGCGTCCCGTGTCCTCCAGATCGGCGGCGACGATCAGGCGCTGCGAGGCCAGCGGATCGCCCATTGCCAGCGCGGCGCCACGCCCGCCCGACAGCAGATAGCGCGGCGCCGCGCCCGCCCCGGACTCATGGCGGCGCAGCCCGATCCGGTCAGGGTACGCCAGCGACAGCAGCGCCCCCGCGCAAGAGGCGGCGCGCGTCGGATCGGCCCGGCCGGAGGCGAGCCGCCGCGCCTCGGCGCGGATGCGCGCGACCGTGGCCCGGTCGGCATCGTATGGCTGCTCCGCCGCGAACCGTTTCGGATCGGCCAGCGCGGCCAGCCGCAGCGCCAGGTCGGCGGGCGGCCGGCCGCCGGATTTGCTGGTGCCCCTGAGCGGGTCGCGCTCGCCCAGCAGCGCCGCGATCAGCGCCGCCTCGGCGGCCTCGCCGCTTTCCCCGGCGCGGATCATCATATGCGCCAGCCGGGGATGCACCGGCCGCGCCGCCATCGCCCTTCCATGCCCGGTGATGCGGCCCGCCTGGTCCAGCGCCCCCAGCGCCGCCAGCAGCTTGCGCGCCTCGGCCAGGGCCGGGCCGGGGGGCGGGTCGAGGAAGGCCAGAGCGGTGGCATCGCCGGTCCCCCACAGCGCCAGTTCCAGCGCCAGCGGCGCCAGGTCGGCCTCGAGCATCTCCGGCGGCGCATAGGCGGGCAGGGCGCCCTCCTCGCCCCTGGTCCACATCCGGTAGCAGACCCCCGGCCGCAGCCGCCCGGCCCGGCCCCGGCGCTGCTCCGCCTCGGCCCGGCTGACCGCCACCGTGACCAGGCGCGACATGCCGGTGCCGGGGTTCATCCGGGCCCGGCGCGCCCGGCCGCAGTCGACCACGATGCCGATGCCCTCGACGGTCAGCGAGGTCTCGGCGATGGCGGTCGCCAGCACCACCTTGCGCCGCCCTTCCGGGTCAAGCCGCAGTGCCGCCCGCTGGCGCGCGAACGCCAATGCGCCGTAGAGCGGGCAGAGCGCCACATCGCCGTGACGCCGGGCGACGAGCGCGGCGACCCGGTCGATCTCGCCCGCCCCCGGCAGGAACACCAGCGCGTCGCCGGTGGCCTCCTCCAGCGCGCGGCCAACCAACTCCGCCGCCGCCTCCTCGAAACGCGGCCCGCGCCCGCCGGGTTTCGCCCAGGGCCGCTCCAGCCAGCGGGTCTCGACCGCGAACATCCGCCCGGCGCTCTCGATCACCGGCGCGTCCCCCATCAGCGCCGAGACCGCACCGGTGTCCAGCGTCGCCGACATCGCCAGCAGGCGCAGCTCGGGGCGCAGCGCGCCCTGCACCTCGAGCGCCAGCGCCAGCCCCAGATCGGTGTGGATCGAGCGCTCGTGGATCTCGTCGAACAGAATTGCGGCGATGCCCGGCAGTTCCGGGTCGGATTGCAGCATCCGGGTCAGGATGCCTTCGGTCACGACCTCGATCCGGGTCGCCGCCGACACCCTGCTCTCGCCCCGGATGCGGTAGCCCACGGTGGCGCCGACCGCCTCGCCCAGCAACTCCGCCATCCGTTCGGCGGCGGCGCGCGCGGCGATGCGGCGCGGCTCCAGCACCAGGATGCGCCCCGTCCCGGCCCAGCCCGCGCTCAGCAGCGCCAAGGGCACCCGGGTGGTCTTGCCCGCCCCCGGCGGGGCCGCCAGCACCGCGTTCCGGCCGCTCTCCAGGGCGGCGAGCAACCCGGGCAGGGCCGGATCGATCGGCAGGGGCGGGAAGGCGGGCAGGGCGGTCATCCGCCTCCCTTACGCGATCCGCCTGGCCCGGTCGATCCGGCGCTATTCCCTGAGCAGCAGCACCGCCAGCCCGAGCCAGGTCTGGCCGGCCACCCGGACGACGTGGAACAAGCCGTCGCCGCGGTCCTCGAAGAACAGCGCCAGGGGGCGGCGCGCCCACTTGCCCATCAGTGTCGGCTTGAACCCGGCGATCCGGACATAGTTGGCATCGCAGCGGATGCGCCCCCCCTCGCGCCCCCCTTCGAGATGGGGCGGCCCGATCTCGATCGCCCAGCGCCGCTCGCCGTCGAAGATATCCGCCGTCTGGTTGCAGATCGCATCCGGACCGGCCGGCGCCAGCGCCTCGAAGGCGGCGCTCAGCGGGTCGGCGATGCCGGGCTGGCCGGCGAACGAGATCGACCAGGGCCGCGCCCGGTAGGCGGGCTCCGCCACGACCGCCACCGGTGAACCGCCCTGATACGATATCTCGACCTTCTGGCGGTGCCCGGGTTCATAGGCGTCGGCGCTGAACCGCTCCGGCGACAGGCCGGCCGCGTCGATCCGGCCCACGGTCTCGGCCTCGACCCCGGTCTTGAAGAAGAAACCGACGATCCCGGCGGTGCGCGCGGTAATCCCGGCGTGGTAGGTTCCGGCGCCGAACTCGGCCTCCAGGGTCAGCTTCCCGGCCCAGATGCCGCCGAGGTAGAAGTCATAGGTCGCCTCGATGCCGGCCACCGCCGGCGGCCGGGCCTCGCCGCCGGTCGCCCCGAACAACATCGCCGCCGCCAGCAGCACCCCCCCCGGAACTCTCCGCGCCATGCACCCCTTCCTCCAATTGCGCCCTTCGCCCCGAAGCATATAGAAGGGCGGACGGCACCAGCATGATAAACCAGGCGGGGGCGCCATGACAGAAGCCGAGATCGACGCCCTGGCCCGGCGCCTCGCCGCCGGCGAGCGCCGCGCCCTGGCCCGCGCCATCACGCTGGCCGAATCGACCCGGCCCGACCACCGCGCCGCCACCAGGCAACTGCTGCAACGCATCGGCGAGGGCGAGTCGGGCGCGATCCGGATCGGGCTGTCGGGCTCCCCCGGGGTCGGCAAGTCGACCTTCATCGAGGCCTTCGGCGCCATGCTGGTCGAGCAGGGGCGACGGGTCGCGGTGCTGGCGATCGACCCGTCCTCGGCCCGCTCCGGCGGCTCGATCCTGGGCGACAAGACCCGGATGGAGCGCCTGGCGCGCTCGCCAGGCGCCTTTATCCGCCCCTCGCCCAGCCAGACCGAGCTTGGCGGGGTCGGGCGGCGCACCCGCGAGGCGGTCCGGCTGGTCGAGGCGGCGGGCTACGACGTGGTGCTGGTCGAGACCGTCGGGGTCGGCCAGTCCGAGGTCATGGTGGCCGAGATGACCGATATCTTCGTGTTGCTGCTGGCGCCGGCCGGGGGCGACGAGTTGCAAGGCGTGAAGCGCGGCATCATGGAGATCGCCGACCTGGTGGTGGTCAACAAGGCCGACGGCACGCTGAAGCCGGTGGCCGAGGGCACGCGGGCCGATTACGCCGGGGCGCTGAACCTGATGCGCAAGCGCCGGCGCGATCCGGATGGCTTCCCGGTGGCCTTGACCGCCTCGGCGCTCGAGGGCGAGGGGCTGGCGGATATCTGGGACAGGATCCGCGAACTGGACGCCTGGCGCCGCGACAGCGGCTGGCTGGCGCGCCACCGCGCCGATCAGGCGGTGCGCTGGATGCGGGCCTCGGTGGAACGCGGGGCGGTCGGGCAACTCTACGCCCATGCGGGCGTCGCGGCCCGGCTGCCCGAGATCGAATCGCAGGTTGCCGAAGGGACGCTGGCCCCGGAAGACGCCGCCGACCGGGTGCTGGCCCTGTTCCGGGAGGAGTGAGCCCCACTTCATGCCCGGCCGCCCGCGCCTGCCGCAGCGTCGCAGACCCCCACCCTGTCCCTCCCCCTTCTAGGGGGAGGGACGCCAGTTGAACCCTTCGGCCCTGCGTCCCCCTCCTCTGAAAGGGGAGGGGATAGGGGAGGGGTCTGCGACGCTGCCTGGGTGTTTCCCAATGCCCCGATTCCGCGCTATGCTGGCGGCACTGCTTCTCCCCGTTCCACGGAGTTTGCCATGCACGGCGCCCTTGAGACTCTCGCCGCCGGCTACCGGCGCGACGGCTACGTCTTCCCCTTCCGGGCGATGAGCGCCACCGAGGCTGCCGCTCACCGCGCCCGGCTGGAGGCGGTGGAACGGGAGATCGGCAACGACCCGGCCCGGCGCAAGATGCTGAGGCGCACTGCCAACATCGTGCTCGATTTTGTCGACGCGATCACCCGGCTGCCCGCGATCACCGACCGCGTCGCGGCGATCCTGGGCGAGGATCTGCTGGTGCTGGACGTCTCGTTCTTCACCAAGGAGGCCGGCTCGCCGAACCATGTGCCCTGGCACCAGGACCTGCACTACTGGGGGCTCGAGGGCGAGGACGAGGTCACCGCCTGGCTGGCGCTCTCGCCGGCCACTCCCCAGTCGGGCTGCATGCGCTTCAAACCCGGCTCGCACCGCCAGGTGGTCGAGCATCGCGACACATCCGACGAGCACAACCTGCTGACCCGGGGGCAGGAACTGGCGGTCGAGGTCGACGAGAGCGACGCTGTCGACGTGGTGCTGGCGCCGGGCGAATTTTCGCTCCATCACGGGTGGGCGATCCATGCCTCGGCGCCGAACCGCTCGGACGACCGGCGCATCGGCCTGGCGATCCGCTACATCTCCACCGGCATGATGACGACCGATAATTTCCCGACAACCGCGATGCTGGTCCGGGGCGAGGACCGGCACGGAAATTTCACCCTGGCCGAGCCGCCTTCGGGGGTGATGACCGAGCGTGATCTGGCCCGTTACGCAGGGATCGCCGGGCAGCGCGAAGCCACCATATTGAAGGGCGCGAAACGAGGGTGAAAGGCGGTGCCGAACCGGGCCCGCCACCGCTTGACTAACCCTGGTCGAGGGCGTAGACAGCGCACTCTCGATTTTCCTCGAACATGGGCCTGGGCGCGCGACGCCGCGACCTCCCCTTGATCGAACCGGGCTGAAAAGGAACACACCATGTCACGCCGCTGCGAACTGTCCGGAAAAGGCGTGCTGACCGGCAACCGGGTCAGCCACTCGCATATCAGGACCCGCCGGCGGTTTTTGCCGAACCTGAACCAGGTGACGCTGCTGAGCGAGGCGCTGGGCCGCTCGTTCCGCTTTCGCATCGCCGCTTCGACGCTGCGCACGGTGGATCACCGCGGCGGCTTCGATGCCTTCCTGCTGAAGGCGAAGGCGGCCGACCTGTCGCCCCGCGCGCTGAAGGTGAAAAAGGACGTCGAGGCGGCGCTGGCCGGCTGAGACCACCTGCCTTCGGGAAAACGACGCGGCGTGGGCCCTGCCCGCGCCGTTTTGCTTTGTGCATCGGACAAAAGCACCACCGCCCCGGCCCCCGAGCCGGGGCCTCGTCCCGCCGCGCACCGCCCGTCGAGGTCCCGGCGCAGGGCCGGGACATGGTTGGGGATGCGCTCACTCTCCGCCCCCCAGCATCCCCTCGACCCAGACCGGCACCGTCTCGCCGGCTGGCCCCAGCAGGCGCTGGTCGAACAGGCTGGCGTTGTCCGAGGGCTCGAGGTTGATCTCCAGCGTCCGCGCGCCGCGGTCGCGCGCATCGGCCACGAACCCCGCCGCCGGGTAGACCGCCCCCGAGGTGCCGATGGCGACGAACAGGTCGCAATCCTCGATCCGGGCCCAGATCGCCTCCATCTGGTAGGGCATCTCACCGAACCAGACCACGTCGGGTCGCACCGTGCCCACGCTGGCGCAGGACGGGCAATGATCGCCCAGCCCCATGTCGCCGGCCCAGCCCCACTGGTGGCCGCAGGCCGCACAGAGCGCGCGCAGCAATCTCCCGTGCATGTGGATCACCTCGGGCGAATCGGCGCGCTCGTGCAGATCGTCGATGTTCTGGGTCACCAGCGTCACCCGGCCGCGATGCTGACGCTGCAACCGGGCGATGGCGGCATGCGCCGGGTTCGGCGCGGCCTTGCGGCAATTGGCCCGCCGCGCGTTGTAGAAATCCAGCACCAGCGCGGGGTTGCGCCCATACCCCTCCGGCGTCGCCACCTCGTCGAGGTCGTATTGGTCCCACAACCCGCCGACATCGCGAAAGGTGCCGAGCCCCGACTCCGCCGAGACCCCGGCGCCGGTGAGAATGACGATCCGACTTGCGCCCATGCCCCGCTCCCGCGTTATCCTGCCGGCGTCGCCCCGGCCGAGGCGCCTCGGCCGGGCCCCTCAGCGCAAAAGATTGAGCGCCATCTCGCGCATTTCCTCGTAGCGCGGAACCTGGTTGCGGAATTCCAGCGTGGTGTGCTTGTCGGGATCGAACAGGTCGAGGTGATAGCGCCGCTCCCGCAGCCCGATCTCGCCGTTCTCGCGGGCGATTTCGGTTATGTAGTTGAACGAGCCGACGATCAGCGCCTTCCTCTCGCAGCCGTCGTGATCGAGGAAGAACAGGTAGAGCTTGGCGTATTCCCCGGCCAGCGGGCCGAACTCGATGGCGTAGATCTCGCCCGCGTCGGTCACCAGTTTCTCGCGCAGCTGGTGCTGTTGCGGTCCCGGCGAGAAGAAGTCCGGCCAGATCTCGATCAGGCAGCCCTTGGGCCGCTCCTGCGCCGTGGCCGGAGCCGCCAGCGCAATTGCGGCGGCGGCCAGGAAAACCTTCAAACTGCGCCTCGTCATCGTGTATGCCTCTTTTGCGACTTGGCCCCACTCTAACCCAGGGAACTCCCATGACCACCCGTATCCTTCCCCGATCCTGGTGGTCTGCCTGGGCAATATCTGCCGCTCGCCCATGGCGCAGGGGGTGATCGAGCAGCGCGCCGCCGAGGCCGGGCTGGCGCTCATGGTCGACAGCGCCGGGCTCGGGGCCTGGCACATCGGCGATCCGCCCGACCCGCGCGGGCTGAAGGCGGCGCTGGCCCGGGGCTATGACAACTCCCGCCAGCGCGCGCGCCAGGTGCGCGTCAACGATTTCCACGACTTCGACCTGATCCTCGGCATGGACGCCGACAACGTCGCCGGGCTGGAGCGCCTGCGCCCCGCCGGCGCGCCCGACCGCGCCCTGGCCGAGGTCCGCCTGTTCCACCCCTCGGGCCGGGACATCCCCGACCCCTACTACGGCGGCCCGCCCGACTACGAGCACGCCCTCGACCTGATCGAGGAGGCCGCAAGCGACCTGATCGAGCAATTTCTAGCCAAATGAATTCCTTTGGCGACTCGGAAATTGCGTAAATTCCAAAGGCCAGCGCCTCGCGGCGGCGGGGTGAATGTGCCACACTGCGCCCAACCGACCGATCGATGGAGGACCGGCATGCGCAGCTCGATGCTTGCCCCGCTCGCCCTGATGCTCGCCCTCGCCCTGCCGGCGATCGCCACCGCCGGGACCGACCGTCCCGGCAGCGCCGACCACCCGCGCATCGGCCGCTTCGAGGGCGCCTGGATCGTCGCCCATGACGTGCGCGATTTCGACGCCTACACCCTGCCGGTCGGCCCGATCAAGGGCAAGACCGGGCCGTCGGTGGCGCTGGAAGGGCGGGTCTTCCGGATCGGCTATAAGCAGGACCCCGGCCCCTCGGTGCTGGAGGTCGCGCGCAACTTCGAGAACCGGCTGGTCGAGCGCGGCTTCGAGATCCTGTTCAAATGCGATGCCAAAGCCTGCGGCGGCTACGATTTCCGCTACGGCATCGAGGTGCTGCCGTCCCCGCATATGGTGGTCGATCTCTCGCATTTTCGCTACCTCGCCGCCCGGTCGCCGGCCGCCGAGGGGGTGCCCGAGACCTATGTCTCGGTGCTGGTCTCCGTCAATAACCGGAAGGTCCGCACCCAGGTGATCGCGGTCGAGCGCGAGGCCATGGCCGACCGCATGATCGACGCCGCGGCGATGGCCGAGGGCATCGCGGTGGAGGGCCGGATCGCGCTCTACGGCATCCAGTTCGACTATGACAGCGCCGCCATCAAGCCTTCCTCCGAGCCGTCGCTGGCCGAGATCGCCAAGCTGCTGAAGGCGACGCCGGACCTCGAGGTGGTGATCGTCGGCCACACCGACAGCCAGGGCAGCCTCGACTACAACATGGGCCTGTCGCAACGCCGGGCGGCGGCGGTGGTGGATGCGCTGGTCAAGCAGCACGGCATCGCCCGCGGGCGCCTGTCCTCGGGCGGGGTGGGCTATCTCGCCCCGGTGGGCTCGAACCGGACCGAGGAGGGCCGGGCGCTGAACCGCCGGGTCGAGCTGATCGAGCCCTGATCCGGGGCGCATCCAGCGCGCCCCCGGACGTCACCGGCCGGGTGCTTGGCCGGGTGCTTGGCCGGGTGCTTGACGCCGTGCCGGGGCCGCCCCATAACCCCCCGCCATGACCGACCTCTCGCAGATCCGCAACTTCTCCATCGTCGCCCATATCGACCACGGCAAGTCGACCCTGGCCGACCGGCTGATCGAGTCGACCGGGGCGCTGAGCGCGCGCGAGATGAAGGCCCAGGTGCTCGACAGCATGGACATCGAGCGCGAGCGCGGCATCACCATCAAGGCCCAGACCGTGCGCCTGCTCTACAAGGCGAAGGACGGCCAAGAATACATCCTCAACCTGATCGACACCCCCGGCCATGTCGATTTCGCCTACGAGGTCAGCCGTTCGATGCGCGCCGTCGAGGGCTCGCTGCTGATCGTCGACGCCAGCCAGGGCGTCGAGGCCCAGACCCTGGCCAATGTCTACCAGGCGATCGAGGCCGGCCACGAGATCGTCACCGTGCTGAACAAGATCGACCTGCCCGCGGCCGAGCCCGAAAGGGTGGCCGGCCAGATCGAGGACGTGATCGGCATCGACGCCTCGGAGGCGGTGCTGATCTCGGCCAAGACCGGGCAGGGCATCGACGAGGTGCTGGAGGCCGTGGTCCACCGCCTGCCGCCGCCCAAGGGCGAGCGCGACGCGCCGCTGAAGGCGATGCTGGTGGATTCCTGGTACGACGCCTATCTCGGCGTCGTCGTGCTGGTGCGCATCGTCGACGGGGTTTTGCGCAAGGGCGACCGGGTGCGGATGATCTCGACCAACGCGGTCTACGGGGTCGACCGGGTCGGCGTCTTCACGCCCAAGATGACCCAGACGGATCTGCTCGGCCCGGGCGAGATCGGCTACCTGACCGCCTCGATCAAGCAGGTCCGCGACACCCGCGTCGGCGACACCATCACCCACGAGCGCAAGGGCTGCGCCCCGCTGCCCGGCTTCAAGCCGGCCCAGCCGGTGGTTTTCTGCGGCCTGTTCCCGGTCGACAGCGCCGAGTTCGAGAACCTGCGCGAGGCCATCGCCAAGCTGTCGCTGAACGACGCCAGCTTTTCGCACGAGATGGAGACCTCGGCGGCGCTGGGCTTCGGTTTCCGCTGCGGCTTCCTCGGGCTGTTGCATCTCGAGGTGATCCGCGACCGGCTCGAGCGCGAATACGATATCGACCTGATCACCACCGCGCCCAGCGTGGTCTACCACCTCCACCTCGCCGACGGCGCCATGCGCGAGATGCACAACCCGGCCGACATGCCCGACCCGGTCAAGATCGACCGCATCGAGGAGCCCTGGATCAAGGCCACCATCCTGGTGCCGGACGAATACCTCGGCGATGTGCTGAAACTGTGCCAGGACCGGCGCGGGGTGCAGATCGACCTGACCTATGCCGGCGAGCGCGCCATGGTGGTCTACCGCCTGCCGCTGAACGAGGTGGTGATCGACTTCTACGACCGGTTAAAAAGCGTGTCGCGGGGTTACGCCAGCTTCGACTACCAGTTGGACGGCTACGAGCCCGAGCAGCTGGTCAAGATGCAGATCCTGGTCAACGAGGAGCCGGTCGACGCGCTCTCGACCATCGTCCACCGCGACCGGGCCGAGGGGCGCGGCCGGGCGATGTGCGAGAAGCTCAAGAAACTGATCCCGCCGCACATGTTCAAGGTGCCGATCCAGGCCGCGATCGGCGGGCGGATCATCGCCAGGGAGACCATCTCGGCGCTGCGCAAGGACGTGACGGCGAAGTGCTACGGCGGCGACATAACCCGCAAGCGCAAGCTGCTCGACAAGCAGAAGAAGGGCAAGAAGAAGATGCGCCAGTTCGGCAAGGTGGAGATCCCGCAGCAGGCGTTCATCAATGCGCTGAAGATGGATGGGTGAGGGCCGGCCGCCCCACCCCGCCGTCATTCCCGCCCCACCCCGCCGTCATTCCCGCCCTACCCCGCCGTCATTCCCGCGAAGGCGGGAATCTCCAGCCACCTGACCCGACCAAGCCCCCCGACCGAGAGATGCCCCGGCCAAAGCCTGCCCCCGACGTGATCGGGGGCCGTGGCATGGCGGCTGGAGAGGGCGGTTCCTTAACCCTTTCGCAACCAGCCTTCGCCACCGTCATTCCCGCGCAGGCGGGGAACCCGGTAACCACGTCATCCCCGCGAAGGCGGGGATCTCATGGACAAGCGCTTTTTCGTCTACATCCTGACCAGCCGGCCGCTCGGCCCGCTCTATATCGGCGTGACTAGTGGTTCAACCGAAACGGAAGAGTCCGGCGCCAGCCGGGCCTTTCGTTGAGAAAAGTTGAGCCACCACAAAAAGATGGCTGGTGGTTTGGGCCGACATTCCGGGATCGGAATGTCGGAGTCAA
>JACZTQ010000089.1 GCA_022573605.1 Pseudomonadota bacterium
GGCCTACAACATGCGCCGCCTGGTGTTTTTGGAGCGGCCCGCGGCAGTGCCGTCAGGGTGACCGTATTCACGGGAGCAGTCCGCCCAAAGCACCCGCTCCGCGATCAAACCAACCGCTCAAGGGCTATGGACACGGACAATCCCAACGCCGCATAACGTCCGATGCCTCGGTTCTGCCGCCACAGGGCATTTTTCGAGGTGCCCATAAGGGAGCAAAGCTCCGTCTTCAGGGAGGAAACAACATGAGACGAACTGTCCTTGCCGCGGCGCTGGCCGCCGCCACCATGTCGGTCGCCTCGGGGCCGGCCTTCGCCGATGGCCACGAGGCCAAGATCACGGCTTATATCGAGTCGAACATCAGCGGCTGGCTCGGCTCCGCCGAGCTCATCGCCGCCGTCGATCAGCAAAACATCAACCATCTCGGCATCACCTCGACCGAGATCAACCGCCTCGACCAGCGCTGGCGCAAGGAGCGCAAGCGCGGCGGCGGCAGCCTGATCTCCTCGATCATGGGCAACGAGTTGTCGGCCTTCCTGCGCGGCATCAAGGCGGCCTCGGGCGGCGTCATCACCGAGATCTTCGTGATGGACAATGTCGGCCTCAACGTCGGCCAGACCAACGGCACCGGCGACCTGATGCAGGGCGACGAGGCCAAGTGGCAGAAGACCTATCCGGTCAGCGCCCATGCGGTGTTCATCGACGAGGTCGAGGAGGACGGCGGTGTCAACGTCTCGCAGACCAGCCTGACGGTGGCCCGCTCGAACGGCTTCCGGCTCGGCGCCGTGACCATCGGCATCAACGTGGATGCGCTGGAGTAGAACGGGCGCGGCTGGCAATTCCCCTCCGCAGGTGTTGCGGAGGGGACACCAACACCCTCTGGCGCGCCGCGCCCGCCGGGGCTATATACCGCCCCCATGGACCGGCGCACGGCAGATGGCTCTCCCGGCCTGCGTTTTCTCAAGATGCACGGGCTGGGCAACGACTTCGTGATCATCGACGCGCGCGGCGCGGGCGATCCGGTCACCCCTGCCCCGATGACTCCAGAACTGGCCCGCGCCCTGGGCGACCGCCACCGCGGTGTCGGCTTCGACCAGCTCGCGGTGATCGCCGACAGCGATGCGGCGGATGCCGCCGTCGCCTTCTGGAACGCCGACGGCAGCAGCGCCGGGGCCTGCGGCAACGCCACCCGCTGCGTCGCCCATCTGCTGCTGGCCGAGCGCCCGGCGGCGACCCTGGCGCTGCACACCGCCAACGGCCGCCTGACCGCCGAGCGCCTGGCCGACGGGCGCATCCGCGTCGACATGGGGCCGGCCCGGACCGGCTGGCGCGACATTCCGCTGGCCGAGGAGGCCGACACCACCGCCCTGCCCCTGCCCGGCAACCCCGGCGCCGTCAGCATGGGCAACCCGCACTGCGTGTTCTTCGTCGAGGACGCCGAGGCGGTGGCGCTGGCCCAGGTCGGGCCGGAGTGGGAGCGCCACCCGATGTTCCCGGAGCGCACCAATGTCGAGTTTGTCCAGGTGATCTCGCGCGCCGAGGTCCGCCTCCGGGTCTGGGAGCGCGGCGCCGGGATCACGCTGGCCTGCGGCTCGGGCGCCTGTGCCGCCGTGGTGGCGGGGGTCCGCAAGGGGCTGCTGGAGCGCCGCGTCACCGTCAACCTCGATGGCGGCGCGCTCGAGATCGAGTGGTGCGAGGATGGCCATGTGGGCATGACCGGCCCGGTCAGTCACGTCTTCGAGGGCCGCCTGTCGGCCGAATTCCTGGCCGAGGTGGGGGCATGAGCGCGCCCGTCTTCGCCACCTTCGGCTGCCGCCTGAACGCCTACGAGACCCAGGCGATGACCGACCTGGCCGGGCAGGCCGGGCTTTCGAACGCCGTGATCGTCAACACCTGCGCGGTCACCGCCGAGGCCGTCCGCCAGGCCCGCCAGCGCATCCGCAAGCTGCGCCGCGAGCACCCCCGGGCCCGCCTCATCGTCACCGGCTGCGCCGCCCAGACCGAGCCGCAAACCTTCGCCGCCATGCCCGAGGTCGATCAGGTCATCGGCAACCTCGAGAAGATGCGGGCCGGGACCTGGGAGCGGATCGCCAGCGGCCCCGATTTCGTCGGTCCGAGCGAGGCGGTGATGGTCGACGACATCATGTCCGCCACCGAGACCGCCGGCCACCTGATCGACGGCTTCGGCACCCGGGCGCGGGCCTATGTCCAGGTCCAGAACGGCTGCGACCACCGCTGCACCTTCTGCATCATCCCCTACGGCCGGGGCAATTCGCGCTCGGTCCCGGCCGGGGTCGTGGTCGAGCAGATCGGGCGGCTGGTGGGGCGCGGCTTCAACGAGGTGGTGCTGACCGGGGTCGATCTGACCTCGTGGGGCGCCGATATGCCCGGCCGCCCGCCGCTGGGCGATCTGGTCCAGCGCATCCTGCGGCTGGTCCCCGAGCTGCCGAGGTTGCGGATCTCGTCGATCGATTCCATCGAGGCCGACCCGGCGCTGATCGACGCCATCGCCTCCGAGCCCCGGCTGATGCCGCATCTGCACCTCAGCCTGCAATCGGGCGACGACCTGATCCTGAAGCGCATGAAGCGCCGGCACAACCGCGCCGACGCCATCCGGTTTTGCCAGGAGATCCGCGCCCGGCGCCCCGAGATGGTGTTCGGCGCCGACCTCATCGCCGGCTTCCCGACCGAGACCGAGGCGATGTTCGAGAACTCGCTCAGGCTGATCGAGGACTGCGGCCTGACCTGGCTCCACGTCTTCCCCTATTCGGCCCGCCAGGGCACCCCGGCGGCAAGGATGCCCCAGGTGCCCAAGGCGGTCCGCAAGGAGCGCGCCGCCCGGTTGCGCGCGGCGGGCGAGGCAAGGGTCGCCGATTACCTCGCGGCCCAGATCGGCCTGACCCGCGAGGTCCTGATGGAGCGCCCCCGGATGGGCCGCACCGAAGGTTTCGCCGAGGTCGCCTTCGCCAGCGAACAGCCCGTCGGCGCCATCGTGCCCGCCCGCATCTCCGATGTCGCCGAGACCCGGTTGATGGCTGCTTGAGGGTTCCCCTCCCCACCGTCCGGCGCTAAGCAGGCGCGAGGCATATCGAGCGGGGCCCCATGTCCTTCTTCAAGAAAATGAAAGCGCGGCTGTTCAAGTCCTCGTCGAAGCTCGACGCGGGGCTCGAGGCGATTGTCGGCGAGGGCGGCGAGGAGGGGGGGCGGAGCGCCCCAGCCCTCTCCCCCGACCCCTCTCCCGGAGGGAGAGGGGAGGCGCCCAAGCCCGGCCTGATTTCCCGTGTCCTTGGTAGCGCGACGGTCCGGAAGCGGGTGCTCGACGACGCCATGCTGGAGAGCCTGGAGGAGTTGCTGATCAGCGCCGACATGGGGGTCGAGACGGCGCTCAAGCTGTCGGCCCGGCTGGCCGAGGGGCGCTTCGGCAAGCGGGTCTCGACGACAGAGATCAAGCAGGCGCTGGCGGACGAGATCGCCAAGGTATTGGAGCCCGTCGCCCGGCCCCTGCCGCTCTACGCCAAGCGGCCGCAGGTGGTGCTGGTGGTGGGCGTCAACGGCTCGGGCAAGACCACCACCATCGGCAAGCTGGCGAGCCAGCTCAAGGCGGCCGGCAAGTCGGTGCTGATCGCCGCCTGCGACACCTTCCGCGCCGCCGCCGTCGAGCAGCTCCAGATCTGGGGCGAGCGGGCCGGGGTGCCGGTGATGACGGCGCCGCAGGGCTCGGACCCCGCCAGCCTCGCCTTCGAGGCCATGACCAGGGCCGAAGCCGACGGCGCCGACATCCTGCTGATCGACACCGCCGGGCGGTTGCAGAACCGCGCCGACCTGATGGGGGAGCTGGCCAAGATCGTCCGGGTGATCCGCAAGAAGGACCCCGAGGCGCCCCACAACACGGTGCTGGTGCTCGACGCCACCACCGGCCAGAACGCCTTGCTGCAAGTGGAAATTTTCCAGAAGATCGCCGATGTCTCGGGCCTGATCATGACCAAGCTCGACGGCACCGCCAAGGGCGGCATCCTGGTCGCGCTGGCCGACCGCTTCGCCCTGCCGATCCACGCCATCGGCATCGGCGAGACCATCGACGACCTCGCCCCGTTCGACCCCGACGACTTCGCCCGGGCCCTGACCGGGGCCGGAAACGGGCGGTAGGGCCTTGAGACCGCTTCGGGTCCGCTTCGGGCATGATTTGGGGATGATTTGGGCCCGCTATGGGCATGATTTGGGCCCGACATGGGCCCGACTTGGGCCCGACATGGGCGGGCCAATTGTGGCAATCATGTGCACCCCGGCAGGGCGCGCCGGATGATCCCCGAAGCGATCCCCGCCCTCCTGCCGGCGACGATTCCGGGCGACTGGATCCTCGCCATCGAGGGCACCCCGGCCGGCGCCCGGGCGGCGATGGCGCTGGCGCTGTTCTCGGCACTGGCCCACGCCATCCTCGGCGCGCTGCAAAAGGGCCGCCACGACCCCTGGACCAGCCGCGGCGCGATCGACCTCTGGGCGGCGCTGATCGCCCTGCCGGCGGCGCTGTTCCTGGTGCCGCGGCCGGACGCTTTCCTGTGGCTGGTGCTGGCCGGCGCCTGGGCGATCCAGACCGTCTACAAGGTGCTGATGGCGATGGCCTACAGCCGCGGCCACTACACCCTGGTCTACCCGATCGTGCGCGGCGCCGGGCCGCTGGCCACCGTGGTCTTCGCCGGCTTCGTCTTCGGCGAAACCTTCACGGGCGAACAATGGTTCGGGGTGCTGCTGCTGTCGGGAGGTATCTTCGGCCTCGCGGTGGTCAACATCCGGGATGCGGGCGTCGGCCGGGCGCGGTTGCAGGCGGCGGTGTTCCTGGCCGTGCTGACCGGCCTCTCGGTCGCCGTCTACACCACCTACGACGCCTACGGCATCAGGCTGGCGCCGGATCCCTTCACCTTCCTGGCCTGGTTCTTCGTGATCGACGGCGTGACCATGCCGGTCGTCGCGGTTCTCCGCCACCGGCGGCTGGCGGCGGCGGGGCGGACTCCCGATTTGCATGGCGCCGGGCCGCTGGCGCTGCGCGGCCTCGCCGGCGCGCTGGCCGGGCTCGGCAGTTTCGGCGCGGTGATGCTGGCGACCCGGCTCGACAAGGTCGCCGAGGCGGCCAGCCTGCGCGAGACCTCGGTGGTGTTCGCTGGCCTGATCGGCTGGTTTTTCCTCGGCGAGCGGATCGGGCGCGCGCGCGCCTTGCTGATGATCGTGATCGCACTGGGCGCGGTGCGCATAGAGTTCGGGTGACATTGGCGATTCCAGCTATTAGATAGTCCGGCATGACAACGAAAAACGTGAACCCTCTGCTCAAACTGGCGCTGGATATCGGCCCGCTCGGGGTCTTCTTCGTGGCCTTTCGCTATGGCCGCGAGCTGCTGGAAATCCCCGCCATATACGGCTTTCTCGAACCGGCGACGGGCGCGGCGGCGCTGGCCGGCGCCAGCGGCCCGCTGTTCGTCGCCACCGCCTTTTTCATGGCGGCGATCGCCGCCTCGCTGACGTTGTCGTGGTGCCTGTTGCGGCATCTGCCGCGGATGGCGGTGGTGACCGGGATCGTGGTGGCGATCTTCGGCGGCCTGACCCTGTGGCTCCAGGACGAGACCTTCATCAAGATGAAGCCGACCATGGTCAACGCCATCTTCGCCCTGATCCTCGGCTTCGGCCTGGTGCGCGGGCGCTCCTACCTGAAATCGCTGATCGGCGAGATGATGTCGCTGGACGACGCCGGCTGGATGATCTTCACCCGGCGCTGGGTGATGTTCTTCCTCTTCATGGCGGTGCTGAACGAGGTCGTCTGGCGCAGCCAGACGACCGAGAACTGGGTCGCCTACAAGACCTTCGGCAGCTTGCCCCTGACCTTCGTCTTCCTGGCCCTGCAATGGCCGCTGCTGAAGCGGCACATGGTCGAGGGGGGGTGATGCCGGATTGCGCCGGTCCCAACCCACGTCATGCCCCGGCCCCGGATCAAGTCCGGGGCAGGCTTTGACCGGGGCATCCAGTCTTTAACCGGTTGATCCAAAGACTGGATTGCCGGGTCAAGCCCGGCAAAGACAAGGTTCTGGATGAGCCACGCTTCAGGCAGCTTGGCGTGATCCGACAATCTCACGCATCGTCAAGAGATGCCCCGGCCAAGCCGTGGCATGACGGCCCGGGGCCGTCCCGCGCAACCCGGGATCACCCCCCGGCCCGCGCCCGCTCCACCGCCGGCAGGATCTTGCGCTCGATGTCGGAGCCCATGATCGGGCCGATGTGCTTGTAGATAATCCGGCCCCGGCCATCGACGACGAAGGTCTCGGGCACGCCGTAGACCCCCCACTCGATGCCGACCCGGCCGTTGCGGTCGGCGCCGATCAGGGTGAAGGGGTCGCCGAGCTCGGCCAGGAACCGCTTGGCCGCCGCCTCGGTGTCCTTGTAGTTGAGGCCGTGGACGGTCAGCCCCATCGCCGCCAGTTCGGTCAGCCTCGGGTGCTCGACCCGGCAGGGCACGCACCAGCTCGCCCAGATGTTGACCAGCTTGACCCCCGGCGCCGTCAGGTCGGCGGTCGAGAACCCCGGCTGGTCCGCGTAGAGCGGCGGCAGTTCGAACTCGGGCGCCGGCTTGCCGATGAAGGTCGAGGGCAGGTTGCGCCCGCCGTCCTCGCGCTGCAAGCCGAGCAGGAACACCGCCAGCACCGCCACAGCACCCAGCGCGGGAAACACCATCCAGACCCGGAAACCACCGCCGCTGGCCTCGGTCTCGTCGCTCATCGTCCGCGCTCCTTCTCGGCCTCGGCCAGCTCCCGCCTCGCCCTGGCGTTGGCCGCCAGGGTGGCCCACAGCAGCCAGCCCAGGATCAGCGCCGTGGAACCATAGGCGGCGATCACGTAGAGCGCGTATTTGCCGGCCAGAAAACTCATGGCAGGTAGCTCATGCCGCCAGCGCCTGCAAGCGCAGCGAGCGGGCCCGGCGCAGCCGGATCTCGGTGCGCGCCCGGACCAGCAGCAGGGCGATGAACAAGAGATAGAACGCCACCATCATGATGTAGAGCGGGGTTCGGAAGGCATCGTCCATGCGCTGCCCCTCGGCCACGCTCAGGGACGAGCCCTGGTGCAGCGTGGCCCAGAACATCACCGCGTAGCGCGACAGGAAGGCGAAGATTACGCCCACCAGGCAGAGGATGCCCGAGAGGTCGGCGGCCTTCTCGGGCTCGTCGATGGTGGCCCACAGCGCGATGTAGCCGAGATAGAAGAAGAACATGATCAGCACCGCCGTCAGGCGGGCGTCCCAGACCCACCAGGCGCCCCACATCGGCTGACCCCAGACCGCCCCGGTGATCAGGGCGATGGCGGTGAAGGCCAGCCCGATCGGGGCCGCCGCCTTGGCCACCAGGAAGCTGACATGGTGGCGCCGGATGATCCCCACCGCCGAGGCGATGGCCATGATCGCGTAGGTGTTGATCGACAGCATCGCGGCGGGCACGTGGATGAACATGATCTTGACCGTCGAGCCCTGCCGGTAGTCGTCCGGGGTGCCGAACACGGCCCAGCCGAGGCCGACCGCCAGCAGCACGCAGGCCGCCACCCACAACGGGGTCAGCAGGCGCCCGGACAGGCGCATGAATTCAAGCGGGTTGGCGTATCTCCAGATCGACATGGGGGCCTAGGTAATCCAGACCGGGCGCATCGGCAACGGGCAAAATGCCGCTGCCGCGGTTGGGCGGGTTTTGCCCGTGACGAAATCCGCTGGTGCGGATTTCCGGCGCCGCCTGCCCACCCCACCTCCCCGCCCAACCACCGATCTTGCCCCGGTAGCATCGGTGGTTGGGTGGGGAGGAGGGGTGGGCGGCGGCGCGCCCAAAAGACGCGGAGCGGCTTTTGGAACAGGCGCAAAAACCCGACGCGCGTCAACGCGCGTTGGGGAAGAACAGTTGCTGGCCGTCGCGCTGGTAGGCGGCGATGGCGCCCTGGCCCTCGCCCGACAGGAGCCAGTCGATGAACGCCTGCCCGGCCGCCGCCTTCACCTTCGGGCAGCGCTCCGGGTTGACCAGGATCACCCCGTACTGGTTGAACAGCGCCGCGTCGCCCTCGACCATGATGGCGAAATCGCCCTTGTTGCCAAAGGCGATCCAGGTGGCGCGGTCGGTCATCGTGTAGGCGCCCATGCCGACCGCCAGGTTCAGGGTCGCGCCCATGCCCGAGCCGGTCTCGCGATACCAGCCGCCGCTGTCGGCGGTGGGGTCGATGCCGGCGGCCCGCCACAGCGCCAGCTCCTTCTTGTTGGTGCCACTGTCGTCGCCGCGCGAGGCGAACGGCGCGCCCGCCCCCTTGATCGCCGCCAGCGCCGCCAGCACGTCGTGCGAGCCGGCCACCCCGGCCGGGTCGGCGGGCGGGCCGACGATGATGAAATCGTTGTACATCACGTCCGAGCGGGCCACCCCGAAGCCCTCGGCGACGAAGGCCTGCTCGGCCGCCTTGGCATGCACCAGCAGCACATCGCCGTCGCAGTTCTTCGCGTTCTTGATCGCCTGGCCGGTGCCGACCGCGACCACCCGCACCTCGATCCCGGCCTCGGCCGTGAACTGCGGCAGCAGCACGTCGTAGAGCCCGGAATTCTGCGTCGAGGTGGTCGACTGGACGATGATGAACTCCCCCGCCCCGGCCGGCTGGCCAAGGGCGAGAGCGGCGGCGAAGGCAGTGGTCGCGAGGGTCGCAAGGCGGTGTTTCTCCATGAGGTCTCTTCCTGTTTGCTAATCAGCCGGTCACAGCAGCAACCGCCCGGCCAGATAGGCTTGCGCCTCCGGCGATTGCGGCTGGTCGAAGAAGCGGGCGGCGCCACCCTGTTCGGCGATCCGCCCGTGGTGCAGGAACACGATCTCGCCGGCCATGCGCCGCGCCTGGTCGCGGTCGTGGGTGACCAGCACCACCTTGACGCCCTCGCCCGCGACCTTGCGGATCAGCGCCTCGATGGCGGCGGTGGCCTGCGGGTCGAGGCTGGTGGTCGGCTCGTCGAGCAGCAACAGCGCCGGGCGCGCGGCCAGGGCGCGGACCATCGAGAGGCGTTGCTGCTCGCCCCCCGACAGCACCCGGGCCGGCCGCCCGGCCAGCGCCGCCAGTTGCCCCAGCGCCAGAAACTCGGCGATCCGTCCCGGCCGCTCCGCCCGGGGCACGCCATAGGTCTTCAGCGCATGGTCCAGATTGGCCCCCACCGAGCGGCGCAGCAGCACCGGGCGCTGGAACACGAAGGCGATGCGGTTTTTCCCGGCCTCGGCCGCCCCGCCATAGCTCACCCGGCCGCCGCTGGGCCGGATCAGCCCGGCGATGAGGCGCAGCAGCAGGCTCTTGCCGGCCCCGTTCGGCCCCATCACGCAGGTCAGCGCGCCGGGCGCGAGGGTGAGCGAGACGCCGTCGATCAGCCGCTTGGCGCCAGCCTTCCCCGGGACCTCGTAGACCACGCCGTCGAGTTCCAGCGGCCAGATGCCGCCGCTCTCGGGATTGTGCGCCATGTCACGCATAAGCCATCCGCGCGGCGCTGCTGCGCAGTCCCATCAGCGCCGCGCTGACGATCACCGAGAGCGCGATCAGGATCATCCCCAGCCCCAGCGCCAGCGCCAGCTCGCCCTTCGAGGTCTCGAGCGCGATGGCGGTGGTCATCATCCGGGTGACATGGTTGATGTTGCCCCCGACGATCAGCACCGCGCCGACCTCGGCCAGGGCGCGGCCCAGCCCGGCCAGCGCCGCGGTCAGCAGCGAATAGCGCGCGTCCCAGAGCAGCGTCGCCACGGTGCCGGCGCGCGAGGCGCCCATCGAGCGCAGCAACTCGTCGTATTCGCCGTGCAGGTCCTCGACCACCTGCCGGGTCAGGGCGGCGATGATCGGGGTCACCAGGATGATCTGGGCGATGATCATCGCGCCCGGCGTGTAGAGCAGTTGCAAGACCCCGAGTGGCCCCGCCGCCGACAGCATCAGGTAGACGGAGAGCCCGACCACCACCGGCGGCAGCCCCATCAGCGCGTTGACCAGCACGGTGGCGGCGATGCGGCCGGGAAAGCGCCCCACCGCCAGCACCGCGCCCAGCGGCAGGCCGATCAGGCAGGCGACCGCCACGGCGCTCAGGGTGACGCGCAGGCTCAGGGCGATGATCTCGACCAGATCCGCGTCGAATCCGGCGATCAGCGCGAAGGCCTCGCCGAAGGCTGCCCAGAAGTCCTGCATCGGGTGGCGTCACGATCCTGTGCTGTTTCGTGGTGTAATTATGTATTCTCTGTCAAAATTTTCCGAAAGCAACGAAAATAATGCAATTCTGAACGGATTTTGACCAGATGGCGTCCGTCCAGTGTGGCCGGCCGGCCGGATGTCCCGCCCGGGGTGCAACCCCGGGCAGCGCCCGACCCGCCGCCAGGGGCGCATCTTGATGCGCCGTTCCGGCGGTGAATGGCGGAACAAGTTCCGCCCTACGATGTTGGGTCAGCCGGCCAATTCGGCCGGCCGGCCGCCGGATGCGGCGCGCCGACCGGATCTCCCGCCCGGGGGGCGCCCTCGGGCAGCGCCCGACCCGCCCCACCCCGGTCCATGGTGGCGGGCGC
>JACZTQ010000090.1 GCA_022573605.1 Pseudomonadota bacterium
GGATGGACTACACCATCATCGGCAACCAGGTGAATCTTGCCGCCCGGCTCGAATCGCTCGCCGAGGTCGGCGGCATCCTCCTGGCCCATGAGACCCATTCGCTGGTCAAGGACACGGTAATGGCCGAGGAGGGCGACACCCTGACCGTCAAGGGCTTCGCCAAGCCGGTGCGGACCTACAGCGTTGTCGGCCTCTACGACGACCTGGCGGAGCAGGGAAGAATTATCAGCAAGGAACAGGAGGGCTTGGCGCTGAAAATTGACCGGGACAAGCTGACCAAGAAAGGCAAGGCCGAGGCGATCAAGGCCATCAAGGATGCACTTTCGCAGCTTGAGGACTGAGCGGACCCGGAGCCATCCATGTAGAAACGGAGTTCTCCAATGGCCTCTTGTGGCCCTTACACAATGTTCGGAGCAATTCCGGAAACAGGGCGGCAAACTCCCAATCGGATATCAAACCGAAACACTACCCCGGCACGGCCAAGGCGGCGGACGCGTTGCCGGGGAGACACGGGCCCAGCCTGTCGCGCACAGCCATTCGGATGAGTGCCGGGAACTGCCGGTCCATCCCATTGGCCGGCACTAAATCCGCCGTGATCGGGTAATTCCGGTCTGCGCAGCCAAACAGCCTCCAGCAATCCCGGCGCGGTTCATCTCGCCGAGGCGGGCGCGTCCGTGTGCTGTCGGTCAGTCTGCGGCCTCACCAAAAGTTTATCTGACTTTACAAATTGTTAACTGATTTCAATCGGCCTCTCCCTATCACCGCGCCTCTATGAGTGGAGGCAAACTGGCTTCACGACGATCGAGGGTGCTGACGGCCAACGTGCCGCCATCACCCACAACGCCGATTACCGGCCAAGGGGGAAACCCAATGAACAAGACCTTGTTATTCGCAACCGCTGTGACTGTAGGCCTGGCCATGACAGCGCCGGCCAAGGCGGACCGGATCTTGCTGCAAATGCTGGGCGAAGCCGCATTCGTCGGCGACTTGAACGCCGCGAACGCCGAGGCCGGGACCAACGTCACCGAAGCCGACGTTTTCGGTGCGACGGGTTTGGCGATAGACCCAACGGGGTTCGACTGCTTCCGGATGCCCCTGCTCGATCCCGCAACAAAGCTTCATTTGGGGTCTGGTATCGACTGCCTGCATCTTATCGGCGGCGGGGTAGCGGCCGTCTCGTTCTTTATCTTTCATGACGGAAGCCTGGCCAACGCCGGGCTGACCAGCTTGGGAGCATTCACAATCGACGTCGGCGACAACCCGGTTGTCCCCGGCGACCCCGCGAGCCCGTCTCCTCTACTGATGACCGGATCGATCCCGAACCTGACCAGTGACAGCATCGTTGCGGCCACTGGGCGCTTCGATGGCTACGTCGGCACGGGGCGGGTCTCTGGCGCCATTTTCCCGGGCCCGCTGGCAAATGACCCCGATTTTCCCAATTTCTGGTTCAACTGCCTTTGGGAGATCAACCTGCAACCCAATCCAGGCTTTGCCAACGCGGCTGCCCAAGGAAATAACCGGAACTGAGGCAGGTTTTTTCCCGGCAGGGAATTCACGAATGGGGCCATGCCGGAAGCGGCATGGCCCTTTTCTGTCTTCTATTGCTCTCGTGAAGATCAAGCCTATCCACTGTGCAACCCTGTCATCGCAGGCGACGTGCGCGACCTCGGGGCTTTACAACTCGATCACCAGGCTGGTCCTGGGCCTGGCGCTGCAAATCAGCACGCAGCCCGGGTCCGGCTCGTCCAGCGGATCCTCGAAGTATTCGACCTCGCCCTCGACCAGCGCGCACATGCAGGTCTGGCAGATGCCCGAGCGGCAACTGTAGTCGGGGTCGAGGCCATGCTTCTCGGCAAGATCCAGACGTTGACCGATATGATCCGCATGGACGGCAGGTGCGCGCCGGCGTCCCCCCGGGTTTCAGCAGCTTCGAACCTGTCGAAGGCCGTGGAGTAGCCTTGGAACTCCCAGCTGAAGGGCAGGGCGCGCTCGATCTGCAACACCTCCTCGACGGTGAACGCCAGCACCCGCTTGGCGCCGGGAAAGCGCCTGGTGTGGGCCGGCTCCCACAGAATCGCGGCCTCGCCGGTCAGTTGCAGCGTGTCGCCGGAGTCGAAATCGATGAACAGCAGGCCGCATTTCGGATTGGCGGCGATGTTGCCCAGGGTGTTGAACAGGTTGTTCCCGGCGTAGTCCGGCACCAGCAGCAGGGTCTCGTGCGCGACCAGGGCGAAGCCGGGCTTGCCGCCGCGGTGCGACACGTCGATCCCGTGGCTCCGGTCGGCGGCGTCTTCGGAGAACTGGCTGGCGATGAACAGGGTGTCGGCGCGCGCGATCAGGGCCGCCTGTTCCCGGCTCAGGGCCTCGCCCCGGTGGAGCGGCCTCTTCTCGCCCATGTTCGCGATCCCGGCTCCCGGCGTGGGCCGGCGGGTCTGAACGTATTTGCGGCAGTTGCCGAAGCTCTGGGTGATCTGGATCCGAAATCCGTCCGGGCCCGCGGCGCTCACCTTGCCGTTCAACCGGTTGCGCTTGCGGCTGTGGAAATCGACGCCCAGGGCCGGCCGGTCGCGTCGATGGTGCCGACGATCAGCAGCGGCAGGCGGGAGAAGTATGCCTGGTACTTGTCCGACAGGTGGCCGCTGATCTTCCGGCGGCCGAGTTTTTCCGCCATTTCCTCGAGTCCGAGCCGCGAGTGAATCTCTTTCTCGCCCCGATGAAAGGGTGACCTTGCTGGCCACATCTCCCGGCTCCCCCCAATGAGTTCCGTGCTAAGTGCGGGCGACGTTAATTTGGCACAGTATGTCCCAGCCTTCGGGTGGTCTCAACGGCGAATATTAGCGATAAGTGGCGGGAGACTCCAGGCGATGGGGAACGTGTTCGACCACGGCCCGCAGGCAAGACGGCCGCCGCGCCGGCGCGCGGACCCGGCTCACTCGGCCGCCTTGCACTCCGCGCCTTCGCCCTCGGAGCCGCGGCGGCCCGCTTCCCAGCAGCCCTGGAACACGGTGCCGCTGGCGTAGGTCATCACCCCGTAGCCGTGCTGGCGGCCCATGATGAAGCTGCCCCGGTAGACGTCGCCGCTGGCGTAGGTGGCCTTGCCCTCGCCGTCGATCTCGCCCGCCGTCCAACCGCCCTCGTAGACGAACCCGTCGGCCAGCGTCAGCTTGCCCTGGCCGTGACGCTTGTCGTCGAGCATGCCGCCGACATAGATCGAGCCGTCGGCATAGACCACCCGGCCCTGGCCGGTGCGCACCCCATCGACCCAGTCGCCGTCATAGATGGAGCCGTCGGTGTAGGTGATCTTGCCCCTGCCGTGGTGGCGGGCGTTCTGGAACTCGCCGCCATAGACCGAGCCGTTGGCATAGCGCGCAACGCCCCTGCCGGTGATCTCGCCATTCGACCAGGCGCCCTCGTAGCTGCCGCCGTCGGCGTAGACGATCTTGCCCTGTCCGTCCGGCGCGCCGTCGATGAAGTTGCCGGTGTAGCGCGAGCCGTTCTGGTAGCTCGCCACCCCCTCGCCCTCGATCCGGCCGCTGACCCAGTCGCCGGTATAGACATAGCCGCCGGCGCCGGTGAAGGCGCCCTTGCCGTGCCGCTTGTCATCGGCGAAGTCGCCCTCGTAGGTGTCGCCGTTGGCGTAGAAGGCGGTGCCCTGGCCATGCCGGCGGCCGTCGACGAACTGGCCCTCGTAGCGGTCGCCATCGAGATTGGGCGGCACCGCGGGATAGATCACGCTGCCCTGGCCGGTGATCTTGCCGGCCCGCCACTCGCCCTCATAGGTGAAGCCGTCGGGCAGGGTGATCTTGCCGCTGCCCTGCCGGCTGCCCTGGACGAAATCGCCCTCGTAGACGGCGCCTTCCGGATAGGTGATCCTGCCCTCGCCGTGCTGGATGCCCTCGACCCAATCGCCCTCGTAGCGGTAGCCGTTCTCGAGGGTCATCACGCCGCGCCCATGATGGGTCGAGTTGCGGAACTGGCCTTCGTAGCGCATGCCGTCCGCATAGACGGCGACGCCCTGTCCCGCGATCACGCCCTCGAACCAGCGGCCATCGTAGCTGCCGCCATCGGCGTAGACGATCTTGCCCTTGCCGTGGGGCACGCCCTCGGAGAACTCGCCCTCGTAGACCGAGCCGTTGGGGAATCGGGCCTTGCCCCGGCCCTCGATGATGCCCTCGACCCAACTGCCGGTGTATTCGTAGCCGTCGGGTGCGGTGTAGGTGCCGGTGCCGTGCTGCTTGCCGTCGCGGAACTCGCCGACATAGACCGCGCCCGAGTCGTATTCCTTGGTCGCGACAGCACCGGTCTGCGCCAGTGCCGCGCCCCCGAACGGGCCCGCGAACAGGCCCCCGAACAGGCCGGCGAACAAACCGGCGGCAATGGCTCCGATGACAACAACTCGCATAGGCTTCCACCTCTGTCCCAGCGCCCGGATCTGGGTCCGGGTCGTTCGTCTCGTTCGTGCCTCGATCGCGGCCCGGTGCAGTGTATGTGCCTTGGCGGTCCCTGACAACGCCTCTGTTTGGCCCCGAGTTGGCCCCGAGCCGGGTCCGATTTGAGCTCGAAATGCACCGAAAATACCTGAAAAACGCTCCACATTTGTCCGGTGGTTGTCCGGTGGTTGTCCGGTGTTTGCGCTGGATTCAAGTTGAATTCACCGGGCATTTTACCGGTCCCGGCACGGACGGGCTTGCGCGCGGCCGCCTCGCGGGGCACATCGGGGGCGCCCGAGAGAACTGGAGCCGCCGATGCCGCCGCCCGACACCATCCGCATCACCCTGGCGCAGGCCAACCCGGTGGCCGGCGACATCGCCGGCAACGTGGCGCAGGCGCGGGCGGCGCTGAGCGCGGGTGAGGCGGCGGGGGCCGATCTGGTGGTGCTGCCGGAGATGTTCCTGTCGGGCTACCAGGTGCTCGATCTCTCGGTCCGCCCGGCTTTCCTGCGCGACGTGCGGGCCGGGCTCGAGGTGCTGGCCGCCGCCACAAGGCCGGGCGGCGCGGCCCTGGCGGTGGGCGCGCCGGTACCGGGCTCGAGCCGCGAGCCGGGCCAGGACCACGCCGGCGCCTACAACGCCTTTCACCTGTTGCAGGACGGCGCGATCCGGGCCTCGTTCAACAAGCACTACCGGCCCAACTACGGCGTCTTCGACGAGAACCGCCTGTATCTTGAGGGCGCCATTCCCGGCCCGGTCGAGATTGCCGGCTGCCGCGTCGCCTTCCCGATCTGCGAGGACATGTGGTTCGCGGATGTCGCCGAGACAATGGCGGAGGCGGGGGCGGAACTGTTTGTGATTCCCAACGGCTCGCCCTTCGAGCGCGGCAAATACGACACCCGCATCCAGCACATGGTGGCGCGGACGGTCGAGACCGGGCTGCCGGCGATCTACCTCAACCTGATCGGCGGCCAGGACGACCAGGTGTTCGACGGCGGCAGCTTCGCGATCAATCCGGGCGGGCGGCTGATGGTGCAGATGCCGTTCTTCGAGGCCGCCGCCGAGACCGTGGAGGTGCGGCGCACCGGCGAGGGCTGGCGCATCCGGCCGGGCGAACTGGCGCCGGTGCCGGACGCCGCCGAAATGGACTACCGGGCGATGGTCGAGGCGACCCGCGACTATGTCGGCAAGTCGGGGTTCAAGGGCGTCGTGCTGGGACTTTCCGGCGGGGTCGATTCGGCGCTGGTGGCGGCGATCGCGGCGGATGCGCTGGGGCCGTCGCAGGTGCGCTGCGTGATGCTGCCCTCGCGCTACACCGCGCCCGACAGCCTGGCGGATGCGGCGGAGGTGGCCGGGGCGCTGGGGGTGAAGCACCCGGAGATTTCGATCTCGGGCGCGGTCGCCGCGATCACCGAGGGGCTGGCGCCCGAATTCGAGGGGCTGGAGCCCGGCGTGACCCCCGACGTGACCCCCGACGTGACCGACGAGAATGTCCAGTCGCGGCTGCGCGGGGTCTACCTGATGGCGCTGTCGAACAAGTTCGGCGAGCTCTTGCTGACCACCGGCAACAAGTCCGAGATGGCGGTCGGCTACGCCACCCTCTACGGCGACATGAACGGGGCCTTCAACCCGATCAAGGATCTCTACAAGACCCGGGTGTTCGAGGCGGCCCGCTGGCGCAACGCCAATCACCGGGCCTGGATGAAAGGCCCGGAGGGGCCGGTGATCCCGGCCCGGGTGATCGGGAAGCCGCCCACGGCGGAGTTGCGCGAGGGCCAGCGCGACGACGACAGCCTGCCGCCCTACGAGGTGCTGGACGCGATCCTGGAGCGGCTGGTCGAGGACCAGCTCTCGACCGCCGAGATCGTCGCCGAAGGCTATGAGCGGGCCACCGTGATGCAGGTGCAGGGGCTGCTCTACGCCTCGGAGTTCAAGCGTTTCCAGTCGCCGCCGGGGGTCAAGCTGACCAGGAAGGCGTTCTGGCTCGACCGGCGCTATCCGATCGTCAACCGCTGGCGGGACAAGTCGTGAGCGGCGCTCCCGAGGTCCTGGCCCGCTTCACGCCGCGCCGGGGCATGCTGGTGGGGATGTTCCTCGGCATGGCGATGTTCACGGTGGCGGCGGCCGGGACGCTGCTGACCGTCGATGCCGAGGCGCTGCGCCAGGGCCCCGCCTTCGGGCGCCAGGCGCTGTGGCTGGTGCTGGTGGCCTGCCCGGTGTTCGGCGCCGACATGCTGGCGCGGATTATCAGGCGCACCCCCAACCTGGTGGCGACCGAAGAGGGGGTGGTGCTGCGCTCGATTCTCGGTTTCACGCCGCCGATCCCGTGGCCCCGGATTTCGGCGATCACGCCGGTGGTGATCGGCAAGAAGGCCTTTCTCGGCATCTATCTGGAGGACCCGCGCGAGACGCTGGCCGGGTTCGGCATCGGCATGCGGCTGATGCATGTCCGCTCGCACGACAGCCGCGTGGCCAACATCACGCTGCGCGCCTTCCACCTCGGCGCCAACCCGGTCGAGGCGGCCGGAGTGCTGGAGCGGATCAGGGTCGAGCGCCGCGCCCCATGACCGTCACCCGTTTCGCCCCGTCCCCGACCGGCCTCTTGCATGTGGGCAACCTGCGCACGGCGGTGATGAACTGGGCCCTGGCGCGCCGGAGCGGCGGCGCCTTCATCCTGCGCCTCGACGACACCGATAAGGAGCGCTCGGAGCAGCGTTTCATCGACGCCATCCGGCGCGACCTGGAGTGGCTCGGGCTGACCTGGGACCGCGAGGAACGCCAGTCGGAGCGGCTCGACCACTACGCCGAGGCGGCCGAGCGGTTGCGCGCGGCGGGACGGCTGTATGATTGCTTCGAGACCCCGCTGGAGCTCGACCTCAAGCGCCGCAAGCAGCTCGGCATGGGGCTGCCGCCGGTCTATGACCGGGCCGCGCTGAAGCTGACCGAGGCCGACAAGGCGCGGCTGCGCGCCGAGGGGCGCCGACCGCACCAGAGGTTCCTGCTGGAGTCGCGCGAGGTCGCCTGGGACGACCTGATCCGGGGGCCGCAGCATGTCGATGCCGCCAGCCTTTCCGATCCGGTGCTGTTCCGCGAGGACGGGCAACTCCTCTATACCCTGGCCTCGGTGGTGGACGACATCGAGATGGGGGTGAGCCACGTGGTGCGCGGCGCCGACCACGTGACCAACACCGGCACGCAGCTCCAGATTTTCGCCGCGCTGGGGGCAGCCCCGCCAGCCTTCGCCCACCACTCGCTGTTGACCGGGCCGGGGGGCGAGGCGCTGTCGAAGCGGCTCGGCACCCTGGCGCTGGCCGATCTGCGCGCGGCGGGGGTCGAGCCGGTGGCGCTGGTCGCCTTCATGGCCCGGCTGGGCTCGGCGCGCCCGGTCGAGGTGATGACCTCGCTGGAGGAGGTGCTGGCGGGGTTCGAGATCGCCAGCTTCGGGCTGTCGCCGACCAGGTTCGATCCGGACGAGTTGACCTTGCACAGCGCCAAGACGCTGCGGGGGTTGCCTGTTGAGAGCGTTAAGGAACGTCTGGAAGATGTTGGTATTCCAGGCAATATCGCGCCGGAATTCTGGCGAGCCGTCGCCCCCAATCTCGACCGCCTCAACGATGCCGCCGAATGGTGGGCGCTGTGCCGGGACGGGGTCGAGGCGGTTGTCGAGCCGGAGGATACCGCCTTCGTCGCCGAGGCGATGGCGCTGCTGCCGCCGCGTCCCTGGGGGGCGGAGACCTGGCGCGACTGGACCGCCGCCGTGAAGGCGCAGACCGGCCGCAAGGGGCGCGGATTGTTCCGGCCGCTGCGCCTGGCGCTGACCGGGCGCGAGCACGGGCCGGAGATGGCGGCGCTGCTGCCGCTGCTGCGAAAACCTTGACTTGGCGGCGCAAAAAGGCCATCAGAGCGCCCATGAACACCGCGATCTGCATCTGCCGGATTTGCATTACCCGCTGACATAGTCCGCGGCGGTGTTTCCTGTTCCCCGAGACCGAACGAGATGCTAGGCCCGCCGCGGGGACAACCACGCGCGAGCCAGACATGACCGATATCCACCTCTACAACACCCGCACCCGGAAGAAGGAGCTATTCAAGCCGCTCCGCGAGGGCGACGTGCGGATGTATGTCTGCGGCCCCACGGTCTACGACCGGGCCCATATCGGCAACGCCCGCCCGGTGGTGGTGTTCGACGTGCTCTACCGGCTGCTGCGCCATGTTTATGGCGCGGGGGCCGTGACTTACGCGCGGAACTTCACCGATGTGGACGACAAGATCAACGCCCGCGCCGCCGAGACCGGGCGCTCGATCCGCGACATCACCGACGAGACCATCGGCTGGTTCATGGACGACATGGGGGCGCTCGGCGCGCTGGTGCCCGACGCCCAGCCCCGCGCCACCGAATACATCCCCGAGATGGTGGCGATGATCGAGGCGCTGATCGCCCCAGATGACAAAGGTGTACGCCACGCCTACGAGGCCGAGGGGCATGTGCTGTTCGACGTGCCCAGTTTTCCCGACTACGGCAAGCTCTCGCGGCGTCCCTTGGACGAGATGCAGGCCGGGGCGCGGGTCGAGGTGGCGACCTACAAGCGCGACCCGATGGATTTCGTGCTGTGGAAGCCCTCGACCGACGACCTGCCGGGCTGGGACAGCCCGTGGGGGCGGGGCCGGCCGGGCTGGCACATCGAGTGCTCGGCGATGGCGAAGGCGCTGCTGGGCGAGACCTTCGACATCCACGGCGGCGGCATCGACCTGGCCTTCCCCCACCACGAAAACGAGGTCGCGCAAAGCTGCTGCGCCAACCACACCGAGGTGATGGCCAAGGTGTGGATGCATAACGGGTTCTTGCAGGTGGAAGGGGAGAAGATGGCCAAGAGCCTGGGCAACTTCTTCACGGTGAAGGATCTGCTGGACAAGGGCGTGCCGGGGGAGGTGATCCGATGGTTGCTTCTCAAGGCCCATTACCGTCAGCCGCTCGACTGGACAGAGAAAGGTTTGGCGGCCGCGAAGCGAGAATTGGCGTCTTTCTATGAATTCCCTGAAGACATGGGCGGAGAAGATGAGCGCATCGCGGAGCCTGTGCTATTGGCGCTTGCGGATGATCTAAACGTGCCGAAAGCCATAGCCGAACTGCATGAGATGCGGCGGTCGATGAATTTCCACGACCTTTCGCCGACAATGCGCGCCCTGGGATTTTATGGGGCATGGGTTTTACCGTCGGAACCCGAATTGAGTTATTCAACGATGATTCATGCAATGGCCAGTGACCTCGACGATGCTCGGAACAACAAAGACTACAAATATGCCGATGCAATACGTGAAAAGCTGATCCGGGCGGGAATTGAGGTAAGAACAACGAAGCAGGGGACTGACTGGAAATTCACTCCCGACTTCGACGCGGCCAAGCTGGAGGAGATCGGCGATGTCTGACCGCACTCTCGTCATCACCCGGCTTGACCGGGTGATCCAGACACTTGCCGCGCTCGGTTCCCTCTGGATGCCCCGGTCAAGCCGGGGCATGACGGAGGAGCGAGGTGTAAGCGAGATGCCCCGGTCAAGCCGTGGCATGACGGGCGCGGGGCGCCTGGCCCCGCACCGGACAGAGGGCAGCGCCCGGCCCGAGGGGGGGCGCAAAGCGCCCGCCCTGTGGGGCGGGTCGGGCGCTGCCCGGGCCGGTGGCCCGGGCGGGTGCAAATGGCAAGCGGAGGCCCTCAAATGACCCGCGAACGCCTCTCCCTCTTCGACACCACCCTGCGCGACGGCCAGCAGACCCAGGGGGTCGACTTCTCGGCCGCCGACAAGGCCCGGATCGCCCGCGCCCTCGACGACCTCGGCCTCGACTATGTCGAGGGCGGCTGGCCCGGCTCGAACCCGACCGACACCGAGTTCTTCCGCGACCCGCCGAAGCTGACCCGCGCCACCTTCACCGCCTTCGGCATGACCAAGCGTTCCGGGCGCTCGGCGGCCAACGACGAGGTGCTGGCCGAGGTCGTCAACGCCGGCACCCCCGCCGTGTGCCTGGTCGGCAAGGCGCACGACTTCCATGTGACGACCGCCCTCGGCATCACCCTCGACGAGAACCTGGTCAACATCCGCGAGAGCATCGCCC
>JACZTQ010000091.1 GCA_022573605.1 Pseudomonadota bacterium
AGACCCACCCCTTGTGTCTCGGCGTGGTCGGCTCCAACGGCGGGCGGCCAGAGACCAGGGCGGTGGTCGACGCCGCCGACTGCGTGGTGTTCGTCGGTTGCCGCGCCGGTTCGGTGACCACCGAGCGCTGGCGCTCGCCGGGGCCGGACGCCCGGATCGTCCATATCGACAGCGATCCGGCGGTGATCGGGGCGAACTATCGCACCGACGCCGCGATCTGCGCCGACGCGCGCCTGGCGCTGGAGGCGCTGGGCGAGGCCGCCGATCTGCCTGCCCTGGAGGGTGCCGAGACCGTGGTGGCCGGGGCCTGGGCGGCCAAGCGGGCGCATTTCCGGCCGCTGGCGGAGAGCGACGAGACCCCGATCCGGCCCGAGCGGGTGATCGCGACGCTGGAGCGGCTGTTGCCCGACGACGCCGTGATCTGCGCCGATCCGGGCACCCCGTGCCCTTATTTCAGCGCCTTCTACACCATCCGCAAAGCGGGCCGGCACTTCATCACCAACCGGGCCCACGGGGCGCTCGGCTATGCCCTGGCGGCCTCGGTCGGGGCCCAGGTCGGGCGGCCCGGCGCCAAGGTGGTGGCGGCGATGGGCGACGGCAGTTTCGGCATGTGCGTGGGCGAGTTCGAGACCATCGTCCGGCTCGGCCTGCCGATCACCGCGGTGGTGTTCTCCAACAGCGTCTACGGCTGGATCAAGGCGGGGCAGAAGTCGGGCTTCGGGGCGCGCTACTTCGCGGTCGATTTCAGCCGCACCGACCACGCGGCGGTGGCGGCGGCCTACGGGGTGAAGAGCTGGCGGGTCGAGGATCCCGGCGACCTGGAACCGGCCATGAGCGAGGCCATCGACCACGACGGGCCAACCCTGGTCGATGTGATCGCGCAACCGTTGCAGGACGCCGCCGCCCCGGTCAGCGAGTGGGTGGCGTGATGAAGGCGCTCAAATGAAAGTTATCGTGGTCGGGGCCGGGATCACCGGCGTGTCGGCGGCGGAATGGCTGCGCCGCGACGGCCACCAGGTGACCCTGATCGACCGGGTGCGCCCCGGCGACCCGGCCCAGGCGTCCCATGGCAATGCCGGCATCCTCGGCCGCAGCGGCGTCGTGCCGGTCTCGGTGCCGGGGCTGGTCTGGAAGGCGCCGGGGATGCTGCTGGACCGGGACTCGCCCTTGTACCTGCGCCTCGGCCATCTGCCCCGGCTGATGCCCTGGCTGCTGCGCTTCCTGTGGAACGGACGGCGCGGCAAGGTCGAGGAAATTGCCCGCGGGCTGGCGCCGCTGGTCGGCGATTCGGTCGATCAGCACCTGGCGCTGGCGCGCGGCACCCCGGCCGAGCGGTTCATCCGGCATGGCTTCTATACCGCGATCTATCGCGACCGGGCGGCATTCGAGAAGGATTCCTTCGGCTTCGCCCTGCGCCGCGCGCACGGCTTCGAGTGGGAGGAATGGGACCGCGCCGCATTGCGCGAATACGACCCGGAACTGTCCGAGGACTACACCTTCGCCGCAGCCCTGAAGGATCACGGCTTCATCACCTCCCCGGCCGGTTACGTCGCCGCGCTGGCGGAGCATTTCGAGCGTGAGGGCGGCACCTTCCTGCAAGGCGAGGTGGCCGACATCGCCCAGGCCGGCCCGGACCGGAATGGCGGCCGGGGGACCGTCACCCTGATCGGCGGCGCCCGCCACGAGGCCGACCGGGTGGTGCTGGCGGCCGGGGTCTGGTCCGGCAAGCTGGCGGCCAGGCTGGGGCACAACGCGGCGATGGAGTCGGAACGCGGCTATCACCTGACGCTGACCGGCGTCTCGCACAAGCCGCCCGCGCCCTACATGGTAACCGACGCCAAGCTCGGGGTGACGCCGATGGAGGAAGGGCTGCGCTTCGCCGGCACGGTCGATTTCGGCGGCATCGACGGACCGCCGCGGACCGCACCGCTGGAGAACCTGCGCCGGCGGGTGCGGCAGATCTACCCGAGGCTGGAATGGGACGGCGAGGAAACCTGGATGGGCCAGCGCCCCTCGACGGTCGACAGCCTGCCGCTGCTCGGCGCCTCGCCCAAGGCCCCGGCGATCCATTTCGCCTTTGGCGGCCAGCATCTGGGCCTGACCATGGGGCCGCGGCTCGGCCGCATGACCGCCGACATGATCGCCGGGCGCAAGACCAACATTGACATCTCCGCCTACAGAGTGGACCGTTTCGACCGGCACTGAACTCGATAAGGACAACACAATCCAACAGGGAGGAACTACCATGAACAAGCTGATCGGACTGGCCGCCGGCCTGGTCCTCGCCGCCGGCGCGGCGCGGGCGGGCGAGACCTGGGACATGCCCATGGCCTATGCGGATTCGAACTTCCACACCCAGAACGGCAAGCTGTTCGCCGAGGCGGTGGGGATCTGCACCGGGGGCGAGCTGGAGATCGTCGTGCACGGCGGCGGCTCGCTGTTCAAGGGCAACGAGATCAAGCGCGCGGTGCAGACCGGCCAGGCCCCGATCGGCGAGCGCCTGCTCAGCGCGCACCAGAACGAGAACATCCTGTTCGGGGTCGACTCGGTGCCCTTCCTGGCCTCGTCCTTCGAGGCTTCCGACAAGCTCTGGGGGGCTTCCAAGGGCACGCTGACGGAGATCCTGGCGGACCAGAACCTGGTGCTGCTCTACGGCGTGCCGTGGCCGCCGCAGGGGCTGTATTTCAAGAAGGAGATCAACAGCGTCGCCGACATGGCGGGGATCAAGTTCCGGGCCTACAACGCCGCCACCGCGCGGCTGGCGGAACTGGCCAAGATGCTGCCGGTTCAGGTCGAGGCGGCGGAGTTGACCCAGGCGCTGGCGACCGGGGTGGCGGACGCCTTCATCTCCTCGGGTGCGACCGGCTACGACCGCAAGGTGTGGGAGCATCTGGGCTATTTCTACGACACCCAGGCCTGGCTGCCGCGCAACTACGTATTCGCCAACAAGGACGCCTTCGACGGGCTCGACGAGCAGGCCCGGAACTGCCTGCGTTCCTCGGCCATGCTGGCCCAGGTGGCCGGCACCACCCGGTCGCGCGAGCTGACCGGCTGGTACCTGACCCAGCTTGCCGCCAACGGCATGACGGTGCAGCCGCCGGGCGAGCAGTTGGCCGCCGAGCTGGCCGAGATCGGCGCCACCATGGCGGCCGAGTGGACCGAGGCCGCCGGCGCCGCCGGCGCCGCGATCATCGACGCCTACAAGGCGCAGTAAAGCGGGGCGGCAGGGGAGGGGTCGCTGCCCTCTCCCCCAACCCCTCTCCCACAGGGAGAGGGGAGTCGCGTGGCGCTTGGATTTCGGGGGGCGGTTGGCGGGATGCTGCGAACCATCAGGCGGATACTCGATGCGCTCTATCTGGCCGGCGGCGTGCTGGGCGGGGTGTTCCTGCTCGCCATCCTGGGGCTGATCGTGGCCCAGATGATCGCCCGCTGGACCGGCCAGGTGTTCCCGGGCGCGACCAATTACGCCGGCTACGCGATGGCCGGGGCCTCGTTCTTCTCGCTCGCTTACGCGCTGAACAAGGGGGCCCATATCCGGGTCACGCTGGTGCTGGGCGCGTTGGGGCGCTGGCGCCGCTACGGCGAGATCTGGTGCTACGGGGTGGCGACGGTCACCGCGATCTTTTTCGCCCGCTATGCGATCAAGGCCAATATCTGGTCGGAAAAGCTGAACGACGTCAGCCAGGGCCAGGACGCAACCCCGCTGTGGATCCCGCAGATCGTCATGTCGGTGGGGGCGAGCCTGCTGGCGCTGGCGCTGATCGACCAGTTCCTGCGCGTGCTGCTGACCGAGCACGACGGCGTCGAGGAACCCGACATCACCGAGCGGGAGGGCTGAGCCCATGCTGGCGCACGACCTCCCCCGCCGCCTGATCGCGCTCGCCGCCTTCACCCTGCTGGCCGCCGGGGCCTGGTACCTGCTCGAGAGCATCGGGGCCGACTACGTGCTGGCCAAGACCGGCATCTTCCTGTTCGTGCTGTTCTTCCTGCTCGGGTCCGGGGTCTGGATCGGGCTGGCGCTGATGGGGGTGGCCTATATCGGGGTCGAGGCCTTCACCTCGCGCCCGGCCGGCGACGCCATGATCACCACCATCTGGACGACCTCGTCGAGCTGGACCCTGACCGCACTGCCGCTGTTCATCTGGATGGGCGAGATCCTGTTCCGCACCCGCCTCAGCGAGGACATGTTCAAGGGGCTGGCGCCGTGGCTGGCGCGGCTGCCGGGGGGGCTGCTGCACACCAACGTGGTCGGCTGCACCATCTTCGCCGCGGTCTCCGGCTCGTCCGCCGCGACCCTGACCACGGTCGGCAAGATGTCGATCCCGGAGCTGCGCAAGCGCAACTACCCGGAATTCATGACCATCGGCACCCTGGCCGGCTCGGCCACCCTGGGGCTGATGATCCCGCCCTCGCTGACCCTGATCGTCTACGGCGTGACGATCAACGAATCGATCACCAAGCTGTTCATCGCCGGCATCGTGCCGGGGCTGGTGCTGGCGCTGATGTTCATGGGCTACATCGCCGCCTGGCACTATGTGCGCCCCGACCAGCGGCCCGACCCGGAGCCGCCGATGTCGCTGCGCGACAAGCTCTGGAACTCGCGTTTCCTGATCCCGGTGCTGTGCCTGGTGACGGCGGTGATCGGCTCGATGTACCTGGGGCTGGCGACGCCCACCGAGGCGGCCTCGATCGGGGTGATCGGGGCGATGGTGCTGGCGGCGGCGCAGGGCAGCTTGACCTGGGCCACCTTCACCGCCAGCCTGATGGGGGCGGTGCGCACCTCGGCCATGGTCGCCTTCATCCTGATGGGGGCGGCGTTCCTGTCGCTGAGCATGGGGTTCACCGGGCTGCCCCGGGCGCTGGCCGGGTGGATCGCCTCGATGCACCTCTCGGTGTTCACCCTGATCGCGGCGCTGACCGTGTTCTACATCATCATCGGCATGTTCCTCGACGGCATCTCCTCGGTGGTGCTGACCATGGCGGTGATCGAGCCGATGGTGAACGTGCCGGCCTTCCAGGAGCTCGGCTTCTCGATGATCTGGTTCGGCATCTTCATCGTGGTGGTGGTCGAGATGGCCCAGATCACCCCGCCGATCGGCTTCAACCTGTTCGTGTTGCAGGGCATGACCCGCCACCAGATGAGCTACATCGCCAAGGCGGCGCTGCCGATGTTCCTGATCATGGTGCTGATGGTGGGGGTGCTGGTGATCTTTCCGGAGCTGGCGACCTGGCTGCCGGAGACGGCGAGGAAGGGGCCGGGGGGGTGAGCGGTAGGGCGGACATGATTGTCCGCCGTCGCCGCAACGAAGGCGGACAATCATGTCCGCCCTACCTCTCGATATCGTCTTCCAGGAAAAACCGGATGTTGTCCTCGAAGCTGTCGTCGCGCACGAAGCCCAGCGCCAGCGCCTTGGCCGGGTTGAAATGCGCCTTCCAGCCGAGCACGATCTTCTGCACCGACCGGTCGGGCTCCCAGCGGATCAACCCCACCGGTGCATCGCCGGCGACCCGGCGCATGGCCTCGACCATGTCGCCGATCAGGTGGGTGCGGCCGGGCAGCGCGAAACAGCGGTTCATGCCCAGCGCCTCGGCCGGCACCTCGGCGGCGTGGATCAGGTTCTCGACGCAAGCCCGCGGCGACAGGTAACTATGCGGGTAGTCGGGGCCGACCGGGCAGATCGCCTCGCGCCCCTGCAAGGGCTCGCGGAAGATCGACGACATGAAGGACGAGGCCGCCTGGTTCGGCTTGCCGGGGCGGATCGAGATGGTCGGCAGGCGCAGGCCGCGCCCGTCGATGAAGCCGCGGCGCGAAAAGTCGGTCAGCAGCATCTCGGCGGCCGCTTTCTCGGCGCCGTAGGAGGTCTGCGGGTTCAGCGCCGTCCAGTCCTCGATCATCTCGGGGATGTCGCCGCCATAGACGGCGTTGGACGAGGTGAAGACCAGCTTCGGGCAGGTTCCGAGCGCGCGCGCCGCCTCGAAGACGTTGATCGAGCCCATCAGGTTGACCCGCATGCCGAGGTCGAACTCGGATTCCGACTGCGCCGAGACGATGGCGGCGAGGTGGTAGATGATCTCGGCGCCACCAGTTGCCCCCTCGGCCAGCAGCGCATCGACCGCCGCCCGGTCGGTGATGTCGAGCCGGTGGGTGGTCACCGGGAAGGACGCCTCGACCGGTGATGGGGCGATGATGTCGGCCAGCGCCAGGTGGCTGACGGCCCGGCCGCCGATCTCGCCGCGCGCGCCCAGCGCCAGCGCCAGTTTGCGGCCCAGCATACCGCCGCCGCCGATGATGATGACCCGCATGACGCCTCCTTGGTGAGCGACCCGTGGTTGACAGGTGTTCTTGTTCCCCGCCGATGGCGCGAGGTCAATGGTGGTGAGGCGGGTTGGTAAAATGGCAGGGTTTGCCATATAATATCCAAACCATGCCACAGGAGGCCCCGACATGGCGACCATGAACATCTCCCTGCCCGACCGGATGAAGCAATGGGTCGAGGACCGCGTCCAGAGCGGGCGCTATGCCAATGCCTCGGACTATATGCGCGCACTGGTCCGCTCCGACCAGGACTACCGCGAGCGCCTGGCCCGGTTGCAGGCGGCGGTGACCGAGGGCCTCGAGAGCGGGGTCAGTTCGCGAACCCCGGACGAGATTCGCGCCGAGGCGCTGCGCGAGCTGTCGGATGAAGTATGAGCTTTCCGGCCGAGCGGATTCCGACCTCAAGGAGATTTACAAATACAGCTATGTTACCCATGGCAAGGCGCAGGCCGACCGGTATTACGACGGGCTGATCGCACGGCTTGAATTTCTGGCCGGCACGCCCCTGATCGCCCGCGAGCGGCGCGATCTGAACCCTCCGGCGCGCATCCATCCGCATGGGCGGCACCTGATCGTCTATCGGGTGCGGGAGCGGCATATCCTGATCATCCGGGTGCTGCACCAGTCGATGGATATCGAAGGCCGGCTCTGATCCGCCGATCGCGGACCTACTCGGTCCCGCGAAAGGGCTCCACATACATCAGCGCCATGTCCCAGGGGAAGAAGATCCAGGTGTCCTGGCTGACCTCGGTGATGTAGGTCTCGACCAGCGGCTTGCCCTGGGGCTTGGCGTAGACGGTGGCGAAATGGGCCTTGGGGTAGAGCTTGCGCACCACCTCCAGGGTCTTGCCGGTATCGACCAGGTCATCGACCACCAGCACGCCCTCGCCGTCGCCGATCGAGGGGTCGGGCGCCTTCAGCACCTGCGCCGCGCCCTGGTTCTGGTGGTCGTAGGAGACCACGCTGATGGTATCCACATGGCGCACGTTGAGCTCGCGGGCGACGATGCAGGCGGGCACCATGCCGCCCCGGGTGATGGCGACGACCGAGCGCCAGGCGCCCTCCGCGCCCGGCCCCTGCTTGTCGAGCCGCCAGGCCAGCGCCCGGCTGTCGCGGTGGATCTGTTCCCAGGAGATGTGAAACCCCTTCTCATGGGGAAGCCTGTCGCTCATCTGCCTGCTCCTGCGCGATGGATCGGGCGGGGCCGGGGCGGCGCCGGTCCCGGCCATCTCATACCCCGCCCGCGACCCCGCGCAAACCCCCCGGATGCCACGGCGGCCGAGGGGTTCCACCTGGGTGGAACCTGCTCCGGCCGGGTGGGCGCCGGGTGTGCCAAGGGGGGGCGTGCAATGTGCACATTTGGCTAAGATATTGATATCATTGGAATAGCTCTGTGAGCGTGTTTTATGGTTAATGGGGCCGGGGGGGCGGGTGCATTGGTTGTAGGGTGGAACTTGTTCCGCCACCTTGGCCGGGAGAGGGCGGAAGGAGATGGCGGAACAAGTTCCGCCCTACGCGGCATGGCGACGCGGCGAGGATGGTGACGGGGGGACGGCGGGGGTGGCGGAACGAGTTCCGCCCTACGGGGTACGGCGACGCGGCGGGACACGATCGCGCGAGTGCGGCGCTTCGCGGGGTTGCCAGCGCCGGGCCGTCCGCCTAGTTTGGCGCCGCCCGCTGGGAGAGACCGGCCCCCTGTTCAAATCAGGAATACCCGGCGCCGAAGGAGTAACCGCCCCGGAAACTCTCAGGCCAAAGGACCAGACGGGCACAAGACACTCTGGAGAGAGGTGCGGCAGCACCCGCCGACGGGATAACTTTCTCAGGCGACCGGACAGAGGGGGCGCAAATCCGCGCGGTTCAGCCGCCGCGTGAACGACTTGCGCCGGAGCCTGTGGCATCGCAGACCTCCCGGCACCGCAGCTTGGGAGGCCGCACCTTGACTGAAGCCGAGACCCTCAAGACCCCGCTTCATGCGTTGCATCTGGAGTTGGGCGGGCGGATGGTGCCGTTCGCCGGCTACGACATGCCGATGCAGTACCCCCTTGGCATCATGAAGGAGCACCTGCACACCCGCGCCCGCGCCGGCCTCTTCGACGTCAGCCACATGGGCCAGGTGCTTTTGTACCCGCGCTCCGGCGATTTGGCCGAGGCGGCGCGGGCGCTGGAGACGCTTGTGCCGGTGGATGTGCTGGGGCTGAAGGAAGGACGGCAGCGCTATGCGCTCTTCACCAACGATCAGGGCGGCATTCTCGACGACCTGATGGTCGCCAACCGCGGCAGCCACCTGTTCCTGGTTGTCAATGCGGCGTGCAAGAAGACGGATGTGAGCCATTTGGAAGACACCATCGGCGCGGCTTCCGACTCTCCAAAGGTAGAGGTGCGTGTCGTTGTCGATCGCGCTCTACTTGCCTTGCAAGGTCCAGCGGCAGAGGCGGCGCTGGCGACCATCATACCGACTGTGGCGGACATGCGATTTATGGATGTCGCTATCCTAACCTCGGGCTTTGGAGAACTTTGGGTCTCTCGCTCCGGCTACTCCGGCGAAGATGGGTTCGAGATTTCGGTGCCGCATGAGGCGGCGGTTGATATGGCAAAAGCCTTGCTGGCGCACGACGCTGTTGCCCCCATTGGCCTTGGTGCCCGCGACAGCCTGCGGTTGGAGGCGGGGCTCTGCCTCTATGGCTCCGATTTAGATAACGATACCTCGCCGGTCGAAGCAGCGCTGGAATGGGCAATACAGAAGGTCCGCCGCGCTGGCGGCGCGCGCGCGGGCGGGTTCCCCGGGGCGGAGCGTATCTTGAGTGAACTCGCCAACGGCGCCGAGCGCCGCCGGGTGGGTCTGCTGCCCGAGGGCCGTGCGCCAGTGCGCGGCCGCGCGGACCTCTTCTCTGCCGAGGCCGATAAATGGCCCGTCGGCATCGTCACCTCCGGCGCCTATGGGCCCAGCCTCGCCGCGCCGATGGCGATGGGCTACGTGCCGGGCGATCTCGCCGCCATCGGCACCCGGCTGTTCGCCGAGGTGCGCGGCAAGAGGTTGCCGGTGACGGTATCCGCCATGCCGTTCGTCAAGGCGAACTACAAACGGACCTGAAGCCAGATAATCAAACAGCGCGAGGGAGACACCGATGTTGAAATTCACCGACGACCATGAATGGCTCAGGATCGAGGGCGGCGTCGCCACCGTCGGCATCACCGCACACGCCACCGAGCAACTGGGCGACCTGGTGTTTGTCGAGTTGCCCGAGGCCGGGACCGAGTTCGAAGCCGGCGACACCGCCGCCACCCTCGAGTCGGTCAAGGCCGCCTCGGACATCTACGCGCCATTGGCCGGCGAGGTCATCGAGGTGAACCAGGCCATCATCGACGACCCCTCGATCGTCAACTCCGACCCGATGGGCCAGGGCTGGTTCTTCAAGCTGAAGCTGGCCGACCCGTCGGTGGCGGAGGCGCTGATGGACGAGGACGCCTACAAGACGATGGTCGGCTAGTGTCCCGGAGCGGAAATCCGGCTGCCCCGCGCCCGCTTGAGAGGGTGGAGAATGGGAGCGGCGCACCGCGCGGGCGTCATTCCCGCGAAGGCGGGAATCTCACGGTTTACCGGACGGGGGAACTTCCGATCCCGGGTCACGAGAGCAATTTCCAGCCAAATGCGCCCATTTGGCGACGCGGAAATTGCGTGAATACAAAGCAATCGAGCCTCCGGCCCGAGTTCATCGGGCCGCATGAGGCTCCGAGGAGAACGCGCCCATGACGATCCCGAAATACGAACCCTACGATTTTGCCAACCGCCGTCATATCGGCCCCTCGCCGGCCGAGATCGAGGACATGCTGGCCGTCTGCGGCGTCGCCAGCCTGGACGAGCTGATCGACCAGACCGTGCCCGAGGGCATCCGCATGACCGAGCCGCTGGAGTTCGGCCCGCCCTTGTCCGAGCGCGGCGCGCTCGACCGGCTGCGCGCCACCGCCGACAAGAACAAGGTGCTGACCTCGCTGATCGGGCAGGGCTATCACGGCACCATCACGCCGCCGGCGATCCAGCGCAACATCCTGGAGAACCCGGCCTGGTACACCGCCTACACCCCCTACCAGCCCGAGATCAGCCAGGGCCGGCCCGAAGCCATGCTGAACTTCCAGACCCTGGTCAGCGACCTGACCG
>JACZTQ010000410.1 GCA_022573605.1 Pseudomonadota bacterium
CCTTCGTGGGCCGCTGGTGGATGGAGACGCGGTCCGGGATGGCGGGCTCGCGCCTGCCATTGCGCCGCCGCCGGCCGCGCGTCGCCTTGCGCTGCGCAAGTTGCCGGGGCAGCCCCGCTTGCCGCCCTGCGGGGCTGTAGGCATGGCGGTAGATGGACTCGGCCGACACCCTGTGCTCCACTTCCTCCAGTTCCATCCGCCCGGCGATCTGCTCCGGAGACCATCCCATGGCAAGACGGTCCTCGACGTGGGTGCGCAGGCGGGTGGAGCGCATGATCCGCGAACCCCGGAGCTTGCGCGCCCAGGCCCTGCGAGCCGCGCTGTCCGGCCGGTAGCCGTCAACGCACCGGTTTCTGCCCACCTCGCGGTGGATCGTCCCCCGGTGACGCCCCAGGCGTCGCGCGATCTCGCCGACGCCCAGACCAATCTCCATCAAGCCGCGCAGGCGGCATCTCTCCTCAAGCGTGAGGTGGCTGTACTGTGTTCCCATGGCGATCCCGGATATAGCCGGTGTCGCACTTGGTTTGTGAGTCTAGCCAAGACTGCTCCCCGGCATTACAGCCGGGCCGAGCAGATTGCCGACACCGTTCTCCACGTTACCGGGGTCATCGCCGCGCTGGTCGCGGTACCGGTCATGGTCACCCTGGCGGCGGTCTGGTACGGCGACGCCTCGACCATCGGCGCGGCGCTGATCTACGGCGCCAGCCTGATCGCCATGCTGACCTTCTCGGCCTGCTATCACATGGCGCAACACGGACGTGCCAAGCAGATCCTGCGCCGCCTCGACCACGCCGCCATCTATGTGAAGATCGCCGGCAGCTACACCCCGTTTGCCGTCCTTCTGGCGGGCGACGCGGCGCCGGCGATCCTCGCCGGCATCTGGGGCGCGGCAATTGTCGGTGTCGGCTTCAAGATGGTGTCGGCGCGGCGCTGGGCCGGGTTCACGCTCACCCTCTACCTGGCCATGGGCTGGGCCATCGTGGTGATCGGCGGGCCGATCCTGGACGGGGTGTCGACTACCACCTTCACCCTGATCGCCACCGGCGGCGGGTTCTACACCATCGGCGTGGTGTTTCTCTACTGGACCCGGCTGCGCTTCCACAACGCCATCTGGCACGCCTTCGTGCTGATCGCCAGTTTCCTGATCTACGCCGCGATCCTGGTCGAGGTGACCCGGCATGCCTCGGGGGTGTGAGCCGTAGGGCGGGTCTTGACCCGCCAATCATTGACCGATGCAGAGGATGGCGGGTCAAGACCCGCCCTACAGCCCCTCACCCCAGCACCGAAAAGCTCGACTCCGTGTTGATCTCGCGCTTGCGCGAGTAGAACCCCACGTCGATCTCGCGTCCGATATAGGGCAGGGTGAAGCGCAACGGCACTGTGTCGTGGTCAGCCCCGGCCTCGCAATAGTCCACCAATGCGGCCATCATCTTGCCCGCGATGGCGGCGTTCTTGTACTGGTTGCCGCTGGTGCCGCAGGCCATGTAGAAGCCCGCCAGCAAGGACTTGTCGTAGATCGGAATCCAGTCGTCGGAAGCGTCGTAGAGGTCGACCACGCCGCGCATCTTCGAGGGAATGCCCAGCGACGGCACCCGCTGGCCGTAGCGCATCGCCTGGGTCTGCCACTGATCGGAGAAATCGCGGTCGTAATCGGTGTCGTCCTCGACCCATTGATGGGGGTCGCAGGGCGGGTCCTCGGAGCCGACCAGGATGTTGTTGCCCTGCTCCGGGCGGCAATAGCAGGCGATGTCGCCGTCCGAGACGATCAGCCCGTCGCGCTCGAAATCGAAGCCCTCGGGCGCCGGCAGATGCACCACCTCCTGGCGCAGCGCCCGGGTCTTGATGGTCATGTCGCCGAGCACCGCGGCGATGGCGTTGATCTTCGAGGAGGCCGGGCCGGCGACATTGATCACCACCGGCGCGTGCAATTCCTCGCCTTCGGCCAGCCGCACGCCCGTGACGCGCCCGCCCGCCTGCAAAATCTCGGTCACCGTCACCCCGAGCAGGAACTCCGCCCCCTTCGCCCGGGCCGCGAAGGCGAGGTTCTGGGCCGACAGCGCCGGGTCGTTGACATAGCCGCCATTGGGCCAGAACACGGCCCCGGTCACGGCAGCCCCGGTCGGCTCGCCAAAGCCGGGGTCGCCGATCCGCTTGGGCGGGAAATAGCCGGTCAGGTCGTAGATGGGCAGGCGCCGGGTGATCGCCTCCGCGTCCCATTCCTCGCACGGGCAGCCGAGGG
>JACZTQ010000411.1 GCA_022573605.1 Pseudomonadota bacterium
TTCAGGCCCTCGCGGATGATCGCGTGGGCCAGGATGGTGGCGGTGGTGGTGCCGTCGCCGGCCTCGTCATTGGTCCGCGAGGCGACCTCGCGCACCAGCTGCGCCCCCATGTTCTCGAACTTGTCGGCGAGCTCGATCTCCTTGGCGACGGTGACGCCGTCCTTGGTGATGCGCGGCGCGCCGAACGACTTGTCGAGGATGACGGTGCGGCCCTTGGGGCCCAGCGTCACCTTCACCGCGTCGTTGAGGATGGTGACGCCTTTCATCAGGCGGTCACGGGCGTCGGTGTTGAACTTGATTTCCTTGGCAGCCATTTCTGATTGCTCCTATCGAGATTCTGTCTGTGTTGTTCCGGTCGGAAGATCGCGCCGTTCAGGCCGCCTTCACGGCCTTGTCGGCGACGATGATCCCGAGAATGTCGCTCTCTTTCATGATCATCAGGTCTTCGCCGTCGATCTTGACCTCGGTGCCCGACCACTTGCCGAACAGGATCCTGTCGCCGGCGCTGACCACCATCGGGATCAGCTCGCCGGAGTCCTTGCGCGCGCCCTCGCCGCAGGAGATAACCTCGCCCTCCTGGGGCTTCTCCTTGGCCGAGTCGGGGATGATCAGCCCGCCCGAGGTCTTTTCATCTTCTTCGACGCGGCGGACCAGCACGCGGTCATGCAGGGGTGTAAAGCTCATGGAAGCGCTCCCTTTTTGCGGTTTCCAGTTGGTGTTCCGGTGGAGGCATCGCCCGTCCTTTCGGAGCGTTGGCACTCGCCTCCCTTGAGTGCTAACAACGCGGGCTCTGGTGCAATTAGGCAACGCGCGGGTCCGAGTCAAGAGCGGGTTTCGCGTTAATTCCCTCTCGGCTAGACTTGTGCGGCGGGAATGGTAGCGCGGGAGTGGAAGATGCGCCGTTTGATCTGGATTGTCCTGAGCCTTTTCCTCTGGCCGCAACTCGCGGCTGCCCAGTCAGCGGGCCAACCCGTGGACCAGCCGGGTGCCGGGTGCGCCGGCACCGACCTGCTGGCGCAGATGAAGACCGCCGACCCGGCCGCCCATGCGGGCCTGTTCCGGCGCGCCCACGCGGTGGCGAACGGGCGCGGCAAGTTCTGGCGGGTCAGCCGCCCCGAGACCATAAATGCGGTGCCGCCGTCCTATCTGTTCGGCACCTTCCACGACACCGGCATCGCCCGCCTGCCCCTCGAGCGTAATGTCACCCGGGCGCTGGCGGCGGCCCGGCTGATGCTGGTCGAGTTGACCGAGGAGGAGCAGGCCCGGCTCCAGGCCCGGGTCTCCAGCGACCCGGATTTCATCCTCGACGCCAGCGCGACCGGCCTGTCCGGGCAGTTGACCGCCGCCGAGCGGGCGGTGGCGGAGGCGATGCTGGCCGAGCGCGGCGTGACCCTGGCGGTGGCCGACAAGCTGCGCCCGTGGATGCTGTTCTCGCTCCTCTCCATCCCGCAATGCACGCTGCGCGAGATCCAGCAGGGCGACCCGACGCTGGACGTGCTGCTGATGTCGAAAGCGGCCGCAGCCGGGGTTCCGATAGCCGGGCTCGAGACCTACCGCGAGGCGATTGCCGGGCTCGCGGCGATTCCCGCCGATACCATGACCGAGCTGCTGCTGGAGATGCTGCGCGACCTCTCCGGCGAGGAGGATACCCGGCGCACCTCGGTCGTGCTCTACCGCGCCGGCGAGATCGCCGCGATCTGGGAGTTCAGCGTCCTCTCGGCGGCCGAGACCACCGGCATGGCCCGCAGCCGCGAGATCTTCGCCCAGTTCGCCGCCTCGCTGATCGACGCCCGCAACCGGGCCTGGATGGGGGTGCTGGTGCCGCAACTGGAATTGGGTGGCGTCTTTGCCGCCTTCGGATCGCTGCACCTGCCTGGCGAGGCGGGGGTGATCGAGCTGTTGCGGGCGCGCGGCTTCGAGGTGACCCGGCTGGACGGGTAGGGGCGGGCGGCGGTCGCTACTTTGTCCCCGAGCCGATGATCGCCGGCATCGGCACCGCATAGCCACCGCCGACCGCCGGGAAGCGTTCCATGCCGTCCTTCACCGCGGCGTCGATCGCGGCGCGTGCCGCCTCCGTCTGCGCCAGATACAGCGCCCTTGCCCGCACCGCGCCCTCGACGATGGCGGTGATCAGGCCCAGCGGATCGTCCATATGCCAGGTCTGCGGCGCGGTCAGGGTCTCGACGGCGCCGAGCCGGTCTCCGTCAGCGCTGCTGCCAGGCGGGCCTGGTCGCTG
>JACZTQ010000412.1 GCA_022573605.1 Pseudomonadota bacterium
CGAGCCGGAGGGGGCCGGAAAGACGGTCTGCATGTCGCGGCGCAGCGCCCGCAACTCGCGCTTGGGCAGCGCCTGGATGTCGCGCCCCTCGAAGCTGATCCGGCCCTGGGCCCCGATCAGGCGCATCAGGGCCAGCCCCAGGGTGGTCTTGCCGGAGCCCGATTCGCCCACCACGCCGAGGGTTTCGCCGCTGGACAGATCGATATCGATGTCGGTGCAGGCCTTGATATGGCCGACCGTGCGCCGGAAGAAGCCGCGCTTGATCGGGAACCAGACCCGGACCTGGCGGGCCTCGATCAGCGGCCTGGTGTCGGCCGGCACCGGGTCGGGGCGGCCCCGGGGCTCGGCCTCGAGCAGCATCCTGGTGTAGGGGTGGCGCGGGTTGGCGAAGACCTCCGCCGTCGGACCGGTCTCGACGATCTCGCCCTCCTTCATCACCGCGACCCGCTGGGCGACCTTGCGCACGATGCCCAGATCGTGGGTGATGAACAGCATCGACAGACCCCGGGCGCGTTGCAGATCGGCCAGCAGGGCCAGGATCTGGGCCTGGATGGTCACGTCCAGCGCCGTGGTCGGCTCGTCGGCGATCAGCAGCTCGGGCTGGTTGGCCAGCGCCATGGCGATCATCACCCGCTGGCGCTGACCGCCGGAGAGCTGGTGCGGCCAGGCGTCGAGGCGCTCCTCCGGGTCGCGCAGGCCGACCTGGTTGAGCAGCTCGACAATGCGCCCCCGCGCCTGGCGCCCGGTCAGGCCCTGGTGCAGCGCCAGGCATTCGGCGAGTTGCTTCTCGATGGTGTGGAGCGGGTTGAGCGAGGTCATCGGCTCCTGGAAGATGAAGCTGATGTCGTTGCCGCGCACCCGCATCAGTTCGCGCTGGCTGGCGCCGATCATCTCGGCGCCGGCGTATTTCACCGAGCCGGTGACACGGGCGGTGTCGGGCAGCAGGCCGACCGTGGCCAGCGCGGTGACCGACTTGCCCGAGCCCGATTCGCCGACCAGCGCCAGGGTCTCGCCCCGGGCGATGGTCAGCGAGAGGTTCTTCACCGCCTCGACAGAGCCGTCCTCGGCCGGGAAGGCGACGCTCAGGTTCTCGATCGTGAGCAGCGGCTCGGTCATCGGCGTCACCGGAAGGTCTTGCGCGGGTCGAAGGCGTCGCGCACGCCCTCGAAGACGAACACCATCAGCGAGAGCATGATTGCGAAGGTGAGAAAAGCGGTGGTCGCCAGGTGCGGATCCTGGAGGTATTTCTTGCCCTGCAAGGCCAGCTCGCCGAGCGAGGGATAGCCCTGCTCGAGCCCGAAGCCGAGAAAATCGAGCGCCGCCAGCAGGCTGATCGAGCCGGTCAGGATGAAGGGCAGGAAGGTCAGCGTCGCCACCATGGCGTTGGGCAGCATGTGGCGGAACATGATGGTCCAGTCGCCGACGCCGAGCGCGCGCGCCGCCTGGACGTATTCGAAGTTGCGCGCCCGCAGGAACTCGGCCCGCACCACGCCGATCAGCGAGGTCCAGGAGAAGGCGACGAAGATGCCGAACATCACCCAGATGTTCGGGGTCAGCACGGCCGAGATGATCAGGATCACGTAGAGCAGGTTCATCGACGACCAGACCTCCTCGATGCGCTGGAAGAAGAGGTCGACCCAGCCGCCGAAGAAGCCCTGCGAGGCCCCCGCGGTGATGCCGATGAGCGCCGAGCAGATGGTGACGCCGAAGCCGAACAGGATCGACAGGCGAAAACCGTAGATGACCCGCGCCAGCACGTCGCGGGCCTGGTCGTCGGTGCCGAGGATGTGGCGCGCGTCCGGCGCCGAGGGCGCGGTGGCGACGGCGTAGTCGATGGTGTCGTAGCTGAACGGGATCGGCGGCCAGAGCAGCCAGCCGGGGCGCTCGCCGGGGTCCAGCCGGTCGTCGCCGCCGCTGCGGATCAGCTCCTGCACGAAGGGGTCGGTGTAGTCGGCCGGGGTCAGGAAGTCGCCGCCGAAGCGGGTCTCCGGGTAGTCCTGGAACAGCGGCGAGAGCAAGGCGCCCTGGTATCTGATCAGGAACGGCCGGTCGTTGGCGACCAGTTCGGCGAACAGGCTGGTGACGAACAGGACGAGGAAGATCCAGAACGACCAGAAGGCGCGCCGGTTGGCCCGGAAGTTGCGCAGGCGGCGGCGGTTGAGGGGGGAGAGGTGGATCATCGGGCGGCCAGCGGGGCGGGCAGGACGGGCAGCGGGGCGGGCAGGGTACGGCCC
>JACZTQ010000092.1 GCA_022573605.1 Pseudomonadota bacterium
GCGCGCAGTGCGCTGGTTATGTCGAACCCCGAGCACACCGAAGACAATCGCTGCTCCTAAGCCCAGTGCCGCAATGATAATCGAAATCGGTTCCAAACCGGCCCCCGGCGCCAAACCTCCCGGACATGCTAGCGAATTTCACCGGCCGAGAGAAGCACCGCCCCTCACCCCACCGGCACCGTCGCCTTCATCGCCGGCGTCTCGGCGAACGCCGCGTACCAGGCCGCCAGCTTCGGGCAGCGGTCGCGCCAGCCGAGGTCGGCGAGGCGGAAGTCGACATAGCCGAGCGCGCAACCGGCGGCGATCCTGGCCGCGTTCATCGGGCCGGACAGCACCAGATCGGTCTGCTCCAGCGCCGCCAGCGCGCGCTCGACCTTGGCCGCCTGGCCGTCGACCCAGGGCTGGTAGCGGAATTCCTCGGGTCTGAGGCGCCACTCGTAGGCGGTCAGCAGCACGGCATCGATGATCCCGTCGGCCAGCGCCTCCGCCGTCAGCACCGGGAACAGGGCGTCGCCGTCGGGGTAGAGCCCGGCCTTGGCCCCCGAATTGGCGCGGTGGTCGAGATAGCGGCAGATCACCCGGCTGTCGAAGATCGCGGCGCCGTCATCGCCGATCAGGCAGGGGATCTTGCCCAGCGGGTTGTGGGCGATGGTGGCGTCGTTCGGCGCCAGCGGCGTGCCGGAGCCGGGGATCAGCTCGACCTCCCCCGACTGCCCGGTCAGGTCCAGCGTCACCATCACCTTGCGTACATAGGGCGATGTCGGCGAGTGATACAGCTTCAAGGTTCCCTCCTCCCGTCATCGGCAGCCGCTTCGGCCGCCTGATCGTTGTTGTGGTGCGCCCGCCCGAACACCCGGGCGACGATCATCGAGGTGCGCGGCAACATCTGATAGGGCGCGGCGGGTGCTGCGGCCTTGCGCCGGGTCATGCGATAGAGCGCGAACAGGATCAACGCCAGATGCGCCGCGGCGATGAACACGAACAGCGCCGAGGGCCCGTAGACCGCGATCAGGCGGGCCGACACGATCGGGCTCATGATCGCGCCGATCGAGTAGAAGAAAATCAGCGACGCGTTCAGCTCGAGGACGAAATCCTTCGACGCGAAGTCGTTGGCATAGGCCGCCGCGACCGAATAGACCGGGTACGAGGTCATGCCGAACACGAATGCGCCGAGGAAGATCACCGTCGTGTTGCCCGGCTCGACCAGCCAGGCGACCGACAAACTGCCGACGATCGCCGAGAGCGAGAGCCCGATCAGCACGTTGCGCCGGTCGGTCTTGTCGGCGATCCAGCCTATTGGGTATTGCGCCGCCACCCCGCCGAAAATCCCCGCACTCAGGAACAGCGCGACCTCGCTCTGGGTCAAGTCGATGGCGACGCCGAACACCGGCCCGACCATGCGGAAGCTGGCCCCGGTGACCCCGGCGACGATGATGCCGAAACAGGCCGTGGGCGACAGCAGCGCCGCCTTTATCGGCCTGAGGCGCGGCGCATCCGGCGTCGGCGGGGCGGCGCGGCGCGTGAGCGACAGGGGCAGCAGGCAGAGGACGCAGAAAACGGCCACGATGTTGTAGGAGACGTAGGAGGCCGGATCGAGCACGGCGATCAGCCCCTGCGCCATGATCGATCCGCTCATGTCGATGACCCGGTAGATACCGAAGACCCGGCCCCGGGTCTTGGTTTCGATCTTCGCCTGAAGCCAGCTTTCGATGACCGTCATTCCCGAGGCGACGGAGACGCCTGTCAGCAGCCGCAGCGCAGCCCATTGATAGGGACCCTCGAACACCGGGTGCAACAACGCGCCGATCGCGCCGATGGCGGCGGCGGCGGCGAAGGTGCGCGAATGTCCGACCGATCCGATATAGCGCGGCGCCAGATAGCAACCGACCAGAAAGCCGAGGAAATGGGCCGAGCCGAGCAGGCCGATTTGCGCCGTGGTGAAACCCCGCTGGACCCCCGCCAGCGCATCGAGCGGCCCCAGCGTGCCCGAGCCGAGCTGGATCAGCAGGATCGACAGGAAAAGAGCGGTGAAGGAAATCAGGGTTCGCATCGCTTGGTCCGGAGTGGTTCGGTTCGTTTATGGACGACGCCCGCCAGCCGCGCTGCCCGCCTGCCGACAGATCGTCGTCGTTTTCCCGCCATTTGCCAAGGCTCGATCCGGGGCGGACAATACGCCGCCTTGCAGACACCTTGCAGACACCGGGCAGCGTTGCTACTACCCAGCCCTGCCAATGTTACGAGGTCAAAGGTGCGATCACATTCAGGTTCCGGGCGAGGTTCCGGGCAATCAGCGACGGATACCGGCGAGCGCGCGAAATCGGTGCGGATCGGCCCCCTGAAGGGGCTGATGCCCTATCTGCGGCCCTATCGGCTGTCGATATTGGGGGTCGCCGCGGCGCTGATCGCCGCCTCCAGCTTTACATTGGCGCTGCCGATCGCGTTCCGCCGGGTGATCGACGGGTTCTCGGCCGAGAACGCGGCGCTGATCGACCAGTATTTCCTCGCCCTGATCGGCGTCGCGGCGTTGCTGGCGCTGGCCACCGCGATGCGCTTCTACCTGGTCACCCGGCTGGGCGAGCGGGTCATCGCCGACCTGCGCACGGCGGTGTTCAACCATGTCGCCAGCATGAGCCCGGCCTTCTTCGAGCGGGTGATGACGACCGAGGTGCTGACCCGGCTGACCACCGATACCTCGGTGATCCAGTCGGTCATCGGCGCGACCGCGTCGATCGCGCTGCGCAACATCCTGCTGTTGACCGGCGGCACCGTGATGCTGCTGTTCACCTCGGTGAAGCTGACCGTCATGACGCTGTTGATCGTGCCGCTGGTGATCTTCCCGATCCTGATTCTGGGGCGCCGGGTGCGCCGCCTCTCAAGGCTGGCCCAAGACCTGGTGGCCGAGAGCGCCACCACGGCCGGCGAGACCCTGCAAGCCGCGCAAACGGTGCAGGCGATGACCCACGAGGCGGCCTCGAAGGCACGCTTCGCGGACCGGGTCGAGGCCGCCTACGAGGCGGCGCATGCGCGCATAACCGCGCGTGCCTGGCTGACCGTCATCGTCATCTTCTTCGTCTTCGGCGGCGTCGTCGGGGTGATGTGGATCGGCGCGCGCGACGTGCTGGCGGGGCGCATGAGTCCGGGCGACATGGCCCAGTTCGTGCTCTACGCGGTGTTCACCGCCGGGGCGGCGGGGGCGCTGAGCGAGGTCTGGGGCGAGTTGCAGCGCGCCGCCGGGGCGACCGAGCGCCTGGTCGAGTTGCTGGCGATGGAGAACCCGATCCGCGAGGTCGCCGATCCTGTGCCCCCGGCCAGCCCGGCCCCGGGCAAGGCCATTGGCGAGATCGTCTTCGATCGCGTCAGCTTCGCCTACCAGAGCCGGCGCGAGATCCCGGCGCTGAAGGAGGTCTCGTTCAGGATCGCGCCGGGCGAGCGGGTCGCCGTGGTCGGGCCGTCGGGGGCGGGCAAGACCACGGTGCTGCAACTGCTGCTGCGGTTCTACGACCCGGAAGCCGGCACCATCCTCCTCGACGGCGTGCCGATCGCCAGGATGCGCCTCACCGACCTGCGCCGCTCCCTGGCGCTGGTGCCCCAGGAGCCGGTGATCTTTGCCGACACGGTGCGCGCCAACATCCTGTTCGGCCGCCCGGAGGCGAGCGCGCAAGAGGTCGAAGACGCCGCCCGCGCCGCCGCCGCGCATGATTTCGTCAGCGCCCTGCCGGAGGGCTACGACACCTGGCTGGGCGAGCGCGGCGTGCTGCTCTCGGGCGGCCAGAAGCAGCGCCTGGCCATCGCCCGGGCGATCCTGCGCGACGCGCCGGTGCTGCTGCTGGACGAGGCGACCTCGGCGCTCGACGCCGAGAGCGAGCGCGCCGTGCAGCAGGCGGTCGACCGGCTCAGCCTTGAGCGCACCACCCTGGTGATCGCCCACCGTCTGGCCACGGTGAAGCGCGCCGACCGCATCCTGGTGCTGGATGAGGGCCGCCTGGTGGCCACCGGCAGCCACGACGAACTGGTCGCCCAGGGCGGCCTCTACGCCCGCCTCGCCCGGCTCCAGTTCACCGACGGGCTGGCGGCGGAGTAGGATCCTCGATTACCTGGCGCGGCGGCTGCGGTAGTAGAGGACGAACGCCGCCGCGACACCGAACAGCACCTTCGAGGTCAGCGCCGCGCCCAGCGGCACCAGCTCGACGAAGCCGGGGTTGACCACCGGCAGCACGACCAGGAAGTTCATCGCCCAGATCGCGACCAGCAACCCGATCACCGCCGGCGGCTCGGCGATAGTGCCGGCAAGGCGTGGAACGCCGGTGCGCAACGCCACCGCGATGGCCGCCCCGAGCAGGACCGCAATCGCCATATGCAGGGCAATGCCCAGCGCCTCCGCCGCCGGATGCGCCCCGAGCGCCGGGAACAGGGTGAGGGTCACGCCGCTGGCGACGGCGGCGGCGTCGGCCCCGGAAAGCGACGCATAGAGGGCGATCCAGGCAACCTCGGCAGCACCGCCGGCGAGCCCGGCGGCGATGCCTATCGAGAGTATCCGGTCGAAGCGATACGCCGGGTGCTGGATGGTGGTCAGGGACATGGGTCTGGTCCTCCTCGGGTTTTCGGCAGCTCCACTGACGGTGGCCCTCGTCCTCACGCGCGGAGTCTATCCCGCTTGGCGCGACCGCGCCGTGATCGATATCAATGCAACGAGCCGCAAGCGGCAATTTCCGGCTACCTCGATGGTGTTGCCAAATCGTTGCGGCGCCAAGGCACGACTTGCCGTTACTCTTCGCATGTGGCTCAATGCCGGGATGACACGGCGCCAAGCCGGGAAGCGATGGGAGGAACCATGATCGACAACCGTGCCGCCTGGAGCACGCTGGCCGAGAAACAGGCCATCGAGGCGGTGCCGCTGGCCGAGCGCTGGCCGGCCGAGACCGTTTACGCCATGCTGCTGAAAACCGCCGCCGCCCATCCAAGCCGCCCGGCGATCAGCTTCCAGATCAAGTCGGGGCCGAAGGACAAGGCCGAGACCCTGGACTGGACCACCCTGGCCGACCGGGTGACCCGCACCGCCAACCTGTTCCGCCGGTTGGGTATCGGCGAGGGCGACGTCGTCGCCTATCTGCTGCCGAACTGCAACGAGACCGTGCTGGCGCTCTTGGGCGGGGTCACGGCGGGGATCGTCAACCCGATCAACCCGCTCCTCGACGTGACCCAGATTGCCTCCATCCTGCGCGAATCGGGCGCCCGGGTGCTGGTGACGCTGGCCTCCTTCCCGAAGACCGATGTCGCCCAGAAGGCCCATGCGGCGGTGGCGCTGGCGCCCGCCGTCGAGACCGTGCTGGAGGTCGATCTCAGACGCTATCTCGCGCCGCCGCTGTCGTGGCTGATCCCGCTGCTGCGCCCCAAGCTCAGCCACGGGCACCAGGTCCGGGTGCTCGACTTCAACGCCGCGCTGATGGCCGAGGACGGCGCCGCGCTGAGCTTCGAGGAGGGCGACGGCGACCGGGTCGCGGCGTATTTCCACACCGGCGGCACCACCGGCATGCCGAAGATCGCCCAGCACCGCCAGCGCGGCATGATCTACAACGGCCTGATCCCGGCGCTGTCGATCGCCACCGAGACGGACGTGCTGATCTGCCCGCTGCCGCTGTTCCACGTGATGGGCGCCTATCCGATCCTGATGGCCTGCGTCGCCACCGGCGCCCACATGGTGATGCCGACCCCGGCGGGCTATCGCGGCGAGGGCGTGATGGACAATTTCTGGGCCCTGGTCGAGCGCTGGGGGGTGAGCTTCATGGTGATGGTGCCGACCGCCGCCTCGGCGCTGATGCAGCGCCCGGTCAAGGCCGATGTCTCGAGCCTGAAATACGCCCTCTGCGGCTCGGCGCCGCTGCCGGTGGAGCTGTTCAAGCGGTTCGAGAAGGCCACCGGGCTGAAGATCCTCGAGGGCTACGGCATGACCGAGGCGACCTGCCTGATCTCGTTCAACCCGCTCGGCGGCGAGCGCAAGATCGGCTCGGTCGGCCTGCCGGTGCCCTACACCGAGGTGAAGATCCTCGACTGCGAGACCGACGGCACGATCCGGCGCGAATGCGCCACCGATCAGATCGGCGAGATCTGCATCGCCGGCCCGGCGGTGTTCCCCGGCTACACCGACGAGACCCGCAACCAGGGGCTGTTCGCCGAACCGGGCCACTACATGCGCACCGGCGATCTCGGCCGGATCGACGCCGACGGCTATGTCTGGATCACCGGCCGGGCCAAGGACCTGATCATCCGCGGCGGCCACAACATCGACCCGGCGCTGATCGAGGAGGCGCTGGCCGGCCACCCGGCGGTCGCCTTCGCCGGCGCCATCGGCCAGCCCGACGCCCATTCCGGCGAGTTGCCCTGCGCCTATGTGGAACTGGCCGAGGGGGCCACGGCGACGGTGGAGGAACTGATGGCGTTTGCCCGCGACAAGGTGCCCGAGCACGCGGCAATCCCGAAATACCTCGAGGTGATGGACGAGTTGCCCAAGACCGCCGTGGGCAAGGTGTTCAAGCCGGCCTTGCGCAAGCGGGCGATCATCCGGGTCTACGGCGCGGCGCTGGCCGGGGCCGGCATCGAGGCGGAGATCGAGGTGATCGAGGACAAGACCCGGGGCCTGGTGGCCCGGGTCGCGCCGAAGGGGGGGGCCGACGAGGCCAGCATCGGCAACGTGCTGGGCCGCTTCACCCCGCCCTGGGAGATGGCCGGGTAGGGCTCTGATATCAGGGTGCGCGCCGGGTTGACAGCGCCCGGCGCAGGCGTATAACCCCCCGCCATCGTGGCCGTCCGTTGGGGCGGCGGCAACCATTGGCGCCCGTGGCCCGCGCAAGCGGGATCCTGTCGCCCCGAAGGCCGGATCGGGCCGGAGAGGGGAAAGGAGGCCGCCTGCAACATTTGATGCGAGAGGAGGGTGGACAGGTGACCAAGCGCACTGCCGCCAAATACAAGATCGACCGCCGCATGGGCGAAAACATCTGGGGCCGTCCGAAAAGCCCGGTCAACCGCCGCGAATACGGCCCCGGTCAGCACGGCCAGCGGCGCAAGGGCAAGCTGTCGGACTTCGGCATCCAGCTTCGCGCCAAGCAGAAGCTGAAGGGCCATTACGGCGACCTCACCGAAAAGCAGTTCCGCCGCATCTACGCCGACGCGGTGCGCATGCGCGGCGACACCGGCGAGATGCTGGTCGGGCTGCTGGAGCGCCGCCTCGACGCGGTGGTCTACCGGGCCAAGTTCGTGCCCACCATGTTCGCCGCGCGCCAGTTCGTGAACCACGGCCATGTCCAGGTCAACGGCAAGCGGGTCAACATCCCGAGCTACCGGGTCAGCGAGGGCGACCTGATCACCGTCTCCGAGAAGGCCAAGCAGATGGCCCTGGTGCTGGAGGCGATGCAGTCCGGCGAGCGCGACGTGCCCGACTATATCGATGCCGACCACAACAAGTTCACCGCCAGCTACGTGCGCGTGCCCAGCCTGGCGGACGTGCCTTTCGCGGTCCGGATGGAGCCGCACCTGGTGGTCGAGTTCTACGCCAAGAACTGATCGGGCCAAGAACCGATCCGGCCAAGAACTGATCCGGCCAAGAACTGATCCGGCGATCAAGCCCGGACGAGGGACGACGGGCCAGCCACTGCGGCTGGCCCGTTTGCGTTTGGGGGGGTCTTGGTGCAGGGGTTGATACCGAGGTGCGCGAAGCGTGACTCATCCGGAACCTGGTCATTGCCGGACTTGATCCGGCAATCCAGCTCTTGAATCAACCGCTCAAGACCTGGATGCCCGGTCAGGCCGGGGCATGACATGGGTTGGGGCCGGGGCAATTCGGTATTATTGGAATTTGCATCTCTCCAAATAAAGAGTAGCAAGCACAACTTTATACACGACGCCAGTCAAATAAACCGGCTTACCCGATTCCCAATCGATAACTTCTTCCGGCAGGGCTTCATAAAAAATACACGTCAGACCGGCCGATTCATCTATCCCGTCGAAACCGACAAAATAACCTCCGCCAAACACTTCTCCCCCAATGTTGTCAAAAAACATCGCCGATATGAAAGTATTACCAAGATAATCATGTTTAAATTTCGATTCATTTTCATAATAAGTAATTATTATATCAGGAATATCACTTGCAGATAGCTCTTGAGGAGCAGAAATGCTCGATGAATGAGAGATTATAGTTGCGACGAAAGCTGAAACAGCCGCATATTTCACGCAAGAGACCCCCATTTTCCCGTGTCCTCTCTTCCTCGCGCACAGCGGAGCGCACAGCGGACGGCGCAAAATTTTTAACACATCCAGGGTGAGCCGCCAAACCGGAATTCACACCACGAGCGCGTGATTTGAGCCAATCCGTGCATTGCAACCCGATCCGGCGGCAAAGCCCGGACGAGGGACGATGGGCCAGCCTCCGGGGCTGGCCCGTTTGCGTTTGGGCGCCCTGAAAGCCGTCAGCCAGGCGTCTCCCCCGGCAGCTCGGCCAGCGCCCGCTCCAGCGCGGTCATGCGGTCGGCGCAGACCTTCCCGGCCGCCAGCTTGGCGAGTATCCCGAGCCCTTCGAGCGTCCGCTCCGCCGTGCCCGACAGGCCGGCGACATAGCAACTGACGCCGGCCGCCTGGGCATCGGTGATCAGCTCGTCGATGGCGTAGGCGGCCGAGGTATCGACTTGGGCGGCGGCGGCGAAATCGAACACCACCACGCGCGGGCCTTGCAGGATACCGCCCAGCATCTGGGTCAGTTGCCGGGCCGAGGCGTAGGAGAAGTTGCCGCGCAGCCGGACCACCTCGATGCGGCCCTCGGCCTGGCTAAGGATGGCGCGCTCCTCGGCCTCCAGCGGGTCGGTTTCGCCGTTCGCCAGCGAGATCCGGGTGATGCCCTTGAGCTCCTCCTTCTCCATCCAGCGGGCGGTGACGAAACCGGCCAGGATCAGGCCGACGGCGACCGCGGTGATCAGGTCGACGAACACCGTCAGCCCCAGGGTCACCAGCATCACCACGATCTTCTCGCGCGGGGCGTGGCGGATGCGGCGCAGGTAGCTCCAGTCGATGATGTCCCAGCCGACCTTGATCAGGATCCCGGCCAGGGCGGCATGCGGCACCCGCTCGGCCAGCGGCCCCAGCCCGAGCAGCAGCGCCAGCAGCACCAGCGCATGGAACGCGCCCGAGAGCGGTGTGCGGCCCCCGGCCCGCACGTTGATCACCGTGCGCATGGTCGCCCCGGCGCCGGGCAGTCCGCCGATCAGCCCGGCGACCATGTTGCCGATGCCCTGGCCGATCAGTTCGCGGTCGGAGTTGTGCCGGGTGCGGGTGATCGAGTCGGCGACCAGCGAGGTCAGCAGGCTGTCGATCGAGCCGAGCAGCGCCAGCACCAGGGCCGCCTGCACGATCTGCGGCAGTTCGGCCAGCGGGAAGCTGGGCAGGATCAGCTTCGGCAGTCCCGCCGGCACCTCGCCGATCACCGGCGCGCCGGGCAGGAACAGCACGCTCATCAGGGTGCCGAGCGTCAGGGCGGCCAGCGGCGGCGGCATGATCGCGGACAGCCGCTTGGGCCAGGCGACCATGACGGCGAGGCTGGCCACCGCGATCGCCAGCGCCTCCGGGTTCAGCCCGGCGGCGATCCGCGGCCAGGCCCGCATCGATCCGAGCGGCCCGCCGGATGCGGTCGCCAGGCCGAAGAAGGGCAGGGTCTGGATCACGATGATGATGATGCCGATGCCCGACATGAAGCCCGAGACCACCGAATAGGGCGTATACGAGACGAAGCGCCCGACCCGGGCCAGCCCGAACACGACCTGGAAGGCGCCGCCCAGAAAAACGATCGCGAAGGCTTGCGGCAGGTTGTCGGCGTATTGCGCCACCACCGCCGCCATCACCACGGTCATCGGCCCGGTCGGGCCGGAGACCTGCGCCTTGGTGCCGCCGAAGATGGCGGCGAAGAAGCCGACCGCGATCGCCCCGTAGAGCCCGGCGACGGCGCCGGCGCCGGACGCCACCCCGAAGGCCAGCGCCAGGGGCAGGGCGACGACGGCGGCGGTCAGTCCGCCGAACAGGTCGCCGCGCAGGTTGGAGGTGAGCTTGGTCAGCATGGATGTGCGTTCCCCGGCGGTCCGTGGCAGGCCCGGACGGGTCGCCCGGCACCGGACTAGCAGCCCGGAATGCCACCCGCAAGCCGGTGGGCCGCTCGCCTCGCGATGGTCCCGGAATGGCGGGTCGAGACCCGCCCTACCAAGATGGCGGGTCGAGACCCGCCCTACGATGCCACCCCCCGCCTTTCCACTGGCCCCACCGCCCCATCCACGCTAGATGCGGGCGCAGGAGGTTTAAGCCCTTGTCCCGCGTCACCATCCCCATCGCCGAGGCCCATGCCCTGCCGCGCTGGCGCCGG
>JACZTQ010000413.1 GCA_022573605.1 Pseudomonadota bacterium
GTCACCAGCGCCATGCGCCGCCCGGTCAGCAGGGCGTGATAGACCCAGCCGCCGGCATCGTCGCTGTCGGCGATGCGGCGCCAGTGGCCGTATTCGTCGATCACCCGGACCGGCAGTCCGGAACGCCGGAACACCCAGTCGATGCGATACTCGAGCCCCGGTCCGCGCCGCACATTGACCTCGCCGGCGCGCAGCGAGACATAGCGCGGCAGCGGCAGGTTGGTCTCGGAGCCGAGTTCCACCGGCTGTTCCTGCGCCGCGGCGGACCCTGCAAAAGCGAACACCAGAGCCAGCGTGACGCACATTGCCGCCGGGCGGGGAGATATCCGCATGCTGTCCTGCCTCGTTTCGCCACCCGTTCCGGGCGGCATCGACTGCCCTGCCGGATTGCTCCGGTCGTGTTTTTTGCGCGCCATCGGGCAATTTGCCCTTCAATCCCGGCGCGCAAGAATCTATCACGGGGAGAGGCCAAAGCGAAAAGGATTTCCGCCATGCCCCGCAAGCGTCTTGTCGTCGTCGTCACGCGCAAGCTGCCCGAGGCGGTCGAGACCCGGATGCGCGAGTTGTTCGAGGTCCGGCTCAACGACACCGACGTGGCCATGACCGAGGCCGAGCTGTCCGAGGCGATGGCCACGGCGGACGTGCTGGTGCCCACGGTCACCGACCGGATCGGCCAGAAGCTGCTGGCCCAGGCGGGCGAGAAGCTCAAGCTGATCGCCAACTACGGCGCCGGGTTCGACCATATCGACATCGAGACCGCGCGGCGCCGCTCCATCCTGGTCTCCTACACCCCCGGGGTGCTGACCGAGGACACCGCCGACATGACCATGGCGCTGATCCTGACGGTGCCGCGCCGGGTCAAGGAGGGCATGGAGCTGATCCAGTCCGGCAACTGGCAGGGCTGGTCGCCGACCGCGATCATGGGTCACCGCATCTGGGGCAAGCGGCTGGGCATTCTCGGCATGGGCCGGATCGGCCAGGCGGTGGCGCGCCGGGCCCGCGCCTTCGGCTTGCAGATCCACTACCACAACCGCCGCCGCCTGCACGAGGACATCGAGGCCGAGCTCGACGCCACCTATTGGGAGAGCCTCGACCAGATGCTGGCGCGGATGGACATCGTCAGCGTCAACTGCCCGCACACCCCGGCCACCTTCCACCTGCTCTCGGCCCGCCGCCTGAAGCTGATGAAGCCCACCGCCTATATCGTCAACACCGCCCGCGGCGAGGTGATCGACGAGAACGCCCTGACCCGGATGCTGGTGCGCGGCGAGCTCTCGGGCGCCGGGCTCGACGTGTTCGAGCACGCGCCGGCCGTGAACCCGCGCCTGATGGGCCTGCCCAACGTGGTGCTGCTGCCCCATATGGGTTCGGCCACCGAGGAGGGCCGGATCGAGATGGGCGAGAAGGTGATCATCAACATCAAGACCTTCGCCGACGGCCACCGCCCGCCCGACCAGGTGCTGCCGTCGATGTTGTGACGCCAAGCTGCGCGAAGCGTGACTCATCCGGAACCCGGCAATCCAGTCTGCGAATCAATGGTTTGCGCCCCCTGTTTGCGCCCCCTGTTTGCGCCCCTTGGGCCGCGCGCTGACGCGCGCACCCCGCGGGAAGCGCGGTGGCCCCACCCCCACCCCCTTGACGCCGCCACGCGCTGCGCGCGGGCGGCGGGCGATACCCCGGCCCGTGATCCTCAACCATGGACCCGGTTACCGGCCGTCCCGGCCCCCCGATGCGATCGGGGGGCCGGGAAGCGCAGGTTTCGCCGATCAGTTCAGATCAATGAGCGTTGGTATGAGTCGGCCAACTCGGAAAAGGCTCTGAATCAATGGCTTGGGGCTGGGCGTCCGGATCGGGTCCGGGCATGGCATGGTTCCAATTGGTCGAATTCCGCTCTAGGTTTAGCAGGCCCGGTGGGTCGGGCCGAGGTGCGCGGCGATGTCTGATCACGGAACGGCGGATCAGGAACTTTTCCAAATCTGGCTGGCGAGCAGCCGGACCTTGTTTGCCGCCGAGCCGATGACCGGTCAGCCGATGACCGACTCGCTGAAAGAGCGCTGCGAGGGGTTGTTCGCGGCCTGGAACCGGTTCGCCCGGGTTTGCGCCGAGGCCAGCGGCGGCGCCCAGGGAGAGGCCCAGGGGGGCGCCACCGGCGGGCCCTTCGACCCGGCCGGCTGGCTCGACGCCGCCGGCGGCGACGATCTCTGGCGCTGGTTCGGGGGGGGAGCGG
>JACZTQ010000414.1 GCA_022573605.1 Pseudomonadota bacterium
CCCCAGGGGGAGGGTTAGGGGGTCCAAACCGGTCACCCATGTCACAGGTTGCACAGGGGAGGGGGTAGCGACGCGGCCCCCCTTGTCACACCGCCAGGCTGTGGCGCGCCGGCCGGGTCTGGAAATAGGCGTCGAACTCGGCCGCGATCAGCCGGGTGCGGCTGCGCCAGCCCCCGGCGATGCGGAAGCCGCCTCGCCAGGGCTCCAGCGCACCCTTCGGCGCCGCCGCCAGCAGCCTGGCCGCGGTCTCGCGCAGCGGTTCGGTGAAATCGCCGTAGCTTGCCGTCAGCCGGTCGAGGTCGAGCCGGAACTGGGTCAGGATCTCCTCGATGGCGTCGCGCCGGATGCGGTCGTCGAGACTGAGCACGCAGCCCCGCCGGCTGGCCAGCCCGCCATTCTCGATGCGGAGCTGGTAGGTCGCCGTGGCCGGGTCGTTCTGCACATAGCCCTGGGGCAGGAAACCGATCGCCGAGGCGCCGAAGGCGAGCATCGCTTGCGCCGTGTCCACCGTGTAGCCCTGGAAGTTGCGCCTGAGAGTGCCGTCGTCGCGGGCCAGCGCCAGGGGGTCGCCGGGCCGGGCGAAATGATCGATGCCGATCGCGGTATAGCCCGCTTGCACCAGCATGGCCGCGGCCAGAGACGCCTGGGCCTGGCGCTGCTCCGGGCCGGGCAGGACGGCCGGGTCGATCAGCTTCTGGCGCTTGGCCATCCAGGGCACATGGGCGTAGCCGAAAATCGCGATCCGGTCGGGGCCGATCTCGATCACCTGTTCGATGGTGCGCCCGATGCTGTCCTCGGTCTGGTGCGGCAGGCCGTAGAGCAGGTCGATATTCACCCCGCTGACCCCGATCCCGCGGAGCTGAGCGACCACGTCGCGGGTCATCTCGTAGCCCTGCTTGCGACCGATCGCCACCTGCACCGTCTCGTCGAAATCCTGCACCCCGATCGAAGCCCGGGTCAGGCCGACATCCGCGAACGCCTCGAACCGGTCCGGGGTCATGTCGCGGGGGTCGATCTCGACCGCGAATTCCGCGCTCTCCACGCCGGGGAAATGCTCCTGCACATGGCGGCGCAGACGCCGGATGTCGCCGGGCGCCAGCACGGTCGGGGAGCCGCCGCCCCAATGCATCTGGGAGATCGTCTGGCCGCCGCCGGTCAGTTCCGCCACCCGGGTGATCTCGGCCTCGATCTGGGCCAGATACCGGGTCACCGGATAGTACATCTTCGAGCCCTGGGTACGGCAGGCGCAGAACCAGCAGAGCTCGTCGCAGAACGGGATGTGCAGATACAAGGAGACCGCCGCATCGCGGTCCAACTCGCCGAGCCAGCGCTCATATGTCTCAGGCGCGAAGTCGCCCGAGAAGTGCGGCGCGGTCGGATAGCTGGTATAACGGGGCACGCTGCGCGACAGCGCATCGGCGTCGAAGGGGGATGCTGTGTGGGTCATGGCGCCACATTGCACCCAGCGCCGGATCGTCGCATTGACGCAGATCAACCGCTGCGCCAGAGTCGGCGCCAGGGAGAACGAAATGTCCGGGAGAACGTAATGTCCGGTTTGCAGAAGATGAACCTCCAGGATAACCGCGAGGCGCGCGACCGCTGCGCCGACTGCACCATCCGCCACCGCGCCATCTGCACCTATTGCAGCCCGCAGGAGCTGGCGCTGCTCGACGCCATCAAGTTCTACAAGACCTTCGAGCCGGGCCAGGAGATCGTCGCCGCCGGCGAGGAGACCGATTGTCTCGGCTCGGTGGTCGACGGCGTGGTGGCGCTGTCGAAGACCCTGATCGACGGCCGGCGCCAGACCGTCGGGCTGATGTTCCCCTCCGATTTCATCGGCCGCGCCAAGCGCCCGGTCGCGCCCTACGACGCGGTGGCGGTGACCCCGGTCAAGCTCTGCCTGTTCACCCGGGCCCGGTTCGAGCGGATCCTGAAGGAGACCCCGGCGCTGGAGAAGCGGCTGCTCGAGATGACCCTGGACGAGCTCGACGCGGCGCGCGACTGGATGCTGCTGCTGGGCCGCAAGACCGCGCGGGAGAAGATCGCCTCCTTCCTGAGCATCCTGGCCCGGCGCGCCGCGGCGCTGGAGAACAAGGCCCCGGGCGACGGGCTCAGTTTCGAGCTGCCGCTGACCCGCGAGGCGATCGCCGACTATCTGGGCCTGACCATCGAGACCGTCAGCCGCCAGATCACCGTGCTGCGCAAGGCCGGGGTGATCG
>JACZTQ010000093.1 GCA_022573605.1 Pseudomonadota bacterium
GGGGGGGGCGCGGGGTGTCCGGGCGGCGGGGGGGGGGGGGGGGGGGGGGTAGACCAGTCCATAGCCGTTGGTCATTCCCTGTTGCGCGCGGCTCGCCTAGCCCGACCCCCACCCTGTCCCTCCCCCTTGCAGGGTGAGGGGACGCTAGTTGAACCCTCGGGCCCTGCGTCCCCCTCCCCTAAAAGGGGAGGGGACAGGAGAGGGGTCAGCGACGCTGCCGCTACTTACGCCCGCGCCTCCTCCACCCGGTCGCTCAGCGGCCTCGGCAGCCGCGAGACCATTTCCTTGGGGCAGACCTGCCAGAAGTTGGGCAACTCGTCCTCCCAGTGGACCAGGATCCCGGTCGCCTTCGGGCTCGCGGTCTGGGCCGCGTGCTCGCGCACCAGGTTGAGCAGTTGCTCCTCCCACCAGGCCGCCTCGACCCGGCTCAGCACCAGCGACTCCATGTTCGCCTTGGCCGGGAATTCTCCCTCCGGATCATAGACATAGGCCATGCCCCCGGTCATCCCAGCGCCGAAGTTGTCGCCCACCTCGCCGAGGATCACCACGACCCCGCCGGTCATGTATTCGCAGCCGTTCGAGCCGCAGCCCTCGATCACCGCGCTGGCCCCCGAGTTGCGCACCGCGAAGCGCTCGCCGGCCTGGCCGTTGGCGAACAGCTTGCCCGCCGTCGCGCCGTAGAGCACGGTGTTGCCGATGATCGTGTTGTCCTCGGCCACCAGCGGCGAGATCAGGGGCGGGCGCAGCGTGATCACCCCGCCCGACAGCCCCTTGCCGACATAGTCGTTGGCGTCGCCGAACACCTCCAGCTTCAGCCCCGGGGCGGCGAAGGCCCCCAGCGACTGGCCGCAGGAGCCGTCGAGGCGCACCGTCAGGTGGCCCTCCTGGAGCTTGTTGTTCATGCCGAAGCGGCGCACGATGTGGCTCGAGACCCTGGTGCCGATGGTGCGGTGGGTGTTCTGCACGGTGTAGTCGAGCTGCATCTTCTCGCCGTCGTTCAGGAACGGCCCGGCGTCGGCGACGATCTGCGCATCCAGGGTGTCGGGCACCGGGTTGCGCGGCCGGTTGAGGTCGTATTTCACCACGTCCGACTCGTCGACCCGGACCAGCATCGGGTTGAGGTCGAGGTCGTCGAGATGCGCCGCCCCGCGGCTCACCTGGGTCAGCATGTCGGCCCGCCCCAGCACCTGGTCGAGCGAGCGCGCCCCCAGGGAGGCCAGGATCTCGCGCACCTCGTGGGCCAGCAGGCTGAACAGGTTGACCACCTTGTCGGCGCTGCCGGTGAACCTGGCCCGCAGCGCCGGGTCCTGGGTGGTGACGCCCACCGGGCAGGTGTTCGAGTGGCACTGGCGCACCATGATGCAGCCCATGGCGATCAAGGATGCGGTGCCGATGCCGTATTCCTCGGCCCCCATCATCGCCGCGATGACGATGTCGCGCCCGGTCCGCAGCCCGCCGTCGGTGCGCAGGGTGATGCGGTCGCGCAGGTTGTTCAGGGCCAGCACCTGGTGGACCTCGGTCAGGCCCATCTCCCAGGGCAGCCCGGCGTATTTGATCGAGGTCTGGGGCGAGGCCCCGGTGCCGCCGTTGTGGCCCGAGATCAGGATCACGTCGGCCTTGGCCTTGGCCACCCCGGCGGCGATGGTGCCCACCCCGGTCGAGGCCACCAGCTTGACGCAGACCTTGGCGTCCGGGTTGATCTGCTTGAGGTCGTAGATCAGCTGCGCCAGGTCCTCGATCGAGTAGATGTCGTGGTGCGGCGGCGGCGAGATCAGCGCCACCCCGGGGGTCGCGAGGCGCAGCCTGGCGATCATCTCGGTGACCTTGAAGCCGGGGATCTGGCCGCCCTCGCCGGGCTTGGCGCCCTGGGCGATCTTGATCTCGATCTCGGTGCACTGGTTGAGGTATTCGGCGGTGACGCCGAAGCGCCCCGAGGCGACCTGCTTGATCTTGGCCGACGGGTTGTCGCCGTTCGGCTCGGGGTGGAAATGCGCCGGGTCCTCGCCGCCCTCGCCGCTGCCCGACTTGGCGCCGATCCGGTTCATCGCCACGTTCAGCGCCTTGTGCGCCTCCGGGGAAAGCGCGCCCAGCGACATCCCCGGGGTGACGAAGCGCTTGCGGATCGAGGTGATGGACTCGACCTCGTCCAGCGGCGCCGCCGGACCGGCCGGCTTGAAGTCCAAGAGGTCGCGCAGGTGGATCGGCGGCCGCGCCCGCATCCCTTCGCTGTATTTCTTCCACAGGCTGTAGGAGTTCTGGCTCACCGCCGCCTGCATGGCGTGGATCACCTGGGCGCCCCAGGCATGGGTCTCGCCCTGGCGGCGCGCCTTGTAGATGCCGCCGATCGGCAGGATATCGGCCGTGCCACTGTACGCCTTGGCCTGCATGGCGCGCAGTTTCGACTCGATGCCGGGCACGCCGATGCCGGAGATGCGCGAATGCATGCCGGGGAAGAACTCGGCCACCAGGGCGCGGCTGAGACCCACCGCCTCGAAATTGCACCCCCCGCGATAGGACGAGATCACCGAGATGCCCATCTTCGACATGATCTTCAGCAGCCCCTGGTCGATGGCGTCGCGGTAGTTGGCCACCGCCTGCTCGGCACCGATCTCGCCGAACAGCCCGCGCTCGGCCCGCTCCAGGATCGAATCCTGCGCCAGCCAGGCGTTCACCGTGGTCGCCCCGACCCCGATCAGCACGGCGAAGTAATGCGCGTCCAGACACTCCGCCGAGCGCACGTTGAGCGAGCAGAAGGTGCGCAAGCCCCGCGCCACCAGCCAGCTATGCGCCGCCGAGGTCGCCAGGATCATCGGCATCGCGATCAGCTCGGCATCCGCGGTCTCGTCGGTCAGGATGATGTGGCTGGCGCCGGCGCGCACCGCTTCCTCGGCCTCGACGCAGACCCGGTCCAGCGCCGCGCGCAGCGCGCCGGCGTCGCTCGCCGCCGGGAACACGCAGTCGATCACCCGGTGGCTGTCGCCGAAGGCCTCGGCCAGGCGCCGGAACTGGCCGTTCGAGACCACCGGGCTCTCCAGGGTGATGATCTCGGTCTGGCTCGAATCCTGGTCGAGCACGTTCTTGAGGTTGCCGAAACGGGTCTTCAGGCTCATCACCCGGTGCTCGCGCAGGCTGTCGATCGGCGGGTTGGTGACTTGGCTGAAGTTCTGCCGGAAGAAGTGGCTGAGCGGCCGGTAGAGGTCCGAGAGCACCGCCACCGGGGTGTCGTCGCCCATCGAACCGATCGCCTCCTTGGCGTCCTCGGCCATCGGGTGCAGGATGGTCTCGAGCTCCTCGATCGAATAGCCGGCGGCGATCTGGCGGCGGCGCAACTCGGCGCCCCGGTAGAGCCGGGTCTCGGGCTGGCCCTCGATCTCGCCGGAGATCTCGGTGACCTTCTCGATCCACTCGGCGTAGGGCTGGGCGGCGGCCAGCTCGTCCTTGAGCTCGGCGTCGTGCAGCAGGCGGCCCTCGGCCAGGTCCACGGCCAGCATCTGGCCCGGGCCGAGGCGGCCCTTCTCGCGGATCGTGGCCTCGTCGGTGTGCACCATGCCGACCTCGGAGCCGGCGATCACCAGCCCGTCGCCGGTGATCACGTAGCGCATCGGGCGCAGCCCGTTGCGGTCCATCCCGGCGACCACCCAGCGCCCGTCGGTCATGACCAGGGCGGCGGGGCCGTCCCAGGGCTCCATCACCGCGTTGGAATAGGAATACATCGCCCGCCAGGCTTCCGGCATGGCGGTCTGGTTCGACCAGGCCTCGGGCACCAGCATGGTCTTGGCCATCGGCGCGCTGCGCCCGGCCCGCACCATGACCTCGAACACCGCATCCAGCGCCGCGCTGTCGGACGAGCCCTGGGCGATGATCGGCTTGATGTCCTCGGCCAGCTCGCCGAGGAAGGCCGAGGCCATCCGGATCTCGTGGCTCCGCATCCAGTTCATGTTGCCCTTCAGGGTATTGATCTCGCCGTTGTGGGCCAGCATCCGGAACGGCTGCGCCAGCCACCATTGCGGGAAGGTGTTGGTGGAATAGCGCTGGTGGTAGATGGCGAAGGCCGAGACGAAGCGCTCTTCCTTGAGGTCGGGGTAGAACTCGGCCACCTGCTCGGCCAGCATCATGCCCTTGTAGATCACCGAGCGGCAGGACAGCGAGCAGATGTAGAAGCCCGAGATCTGGGCCTGCGCCACCGCCTTCTCGATCCGGCGGCGGATCACGTAGAGCTCGCGCTCGAAGGTCTCCTCGTCGACCCCCTTGGCGTTCGAGATCAGGATCTGCTCGATGGCGGGCCGGGTGGCGTCGGCCTTCTCGCCGAGGACGGCGATGTTCACCGGCACCTGGCGCCAGCCGTAGATGTAGTAGCCGAGCCGCAGCACCTCGGTCTCGACGATGGTGCGGCAGGTCTCCTGGGCATCGAAATTGGTCCGCGGCAGGAACACCTGGCCGACCGCCAGCAACGCGTCCTGGGGCTCGTGGCCGGTGCGCCGGATCTGATCCCAGAAGAAGTCCATGGGGATCTGCAGATGGATGCCGGCACCATCGCCGGTCTTGCCGTCGGCGTCGACGGCGCCCCGGTGCCAGACCGCCTTCAGGGCGGCGATGGCGTGCTCGACCACGTCGCGCCGGGGCCTGCCGTCGATGGCGGCGACCAGGCCGACGCCGCAGGAGGCGTGCTCGGTGTCGGGCAGATACATGCCGTCGCGGGCGAGGCGGTCGCGTTCCGCCTCGTAGGCCTCAACCCAGCCCTGGTCGATGATGCTGCGTGTCATGGCATCAATCCTCGTGTTGGTCGTCTCTGGCGCCACCCCCGCCGATTTCGCCCCCCACTCCCTGTGGGCTTCGCAGGGGACCGTGGCCGCGGATGCGGCCGCGTAAGCCCCGGAGAAGGGGAAGGGGGGGAGGCTGCGGCGGTGGGGCCGGGTGCTCCGCGCCATGCCAAATCGGAGGGGGAAGCTGGTATCATGGCATCACTCCTCGTGCTCGCCGTCTTTGGCGGGGGCGCGGTAGAAGAATCTTCCCCCGTACCAACGCCCCGGCCTCGCGCCGGGGCCTCGCGCCGCTGCGCGCTGCCCGTCGAGGTCCCGGCGCAAGGCCGGGACATCGCGAAACCCCGATCCGTCGCCTTTCGCGATCATCACATCAGTCCTCCTTCAAGGCCGCATAGCGGGCGAAGAAATCGTCGCCGGTCGAGGTCTTGGTCTCCTGCGCGAAGCTGTAGAAATCCGGCTTCTCGTCGATGAACACCTGGTAGGCCAGCTCGAACCCCGACTGGTCGTCGAAGCTGCCGGCCGCCATTATGTAGCGGTCCTCCTCGATCATCCGGTAGAACAGGCTGGAGCCGCACCGCTTGCAGAAGCCGCGCTCGGCCCAGTCCGACGAGCGGTAGCGGCCGAGGTTGTCCTCGCCCTCGAAGACCACGCTGCCCGCGCGCACCGCGAAATAGGGTCCCGATCCCCAGCGCCGGCACTGGCCGCAATGGCAGGCGCCGATCTTGTGCGCCACGTCTTGGGCGGTGAACCTCACCGCCCCGCAGAGGCATTGTCCGGTCATCTCCATCCGGTCTTCTCCCTTGTAACGGCATCGACGCCGCGCACCCTGTCATCCCGTGCGCACCAAAATCCCATGGGCGGCACGAAGTGATGCGGTGCAGACCCGGGATCTCGCGCCGCAAGAGCGCTCCGCCGGGGCTCGGGTTCGGCAGCGCACCATTTCATGTTGCACTGCACCCTAAACGGGGGAGCCGACAACAATCCGTCTTGCGTCAACCGCAATCTCCACGATCCGTTAACCCTTTCGAGGCATTGTGGAAATACCGCTGACCCTTTCATCTTTCCTTCACCTTGCTTCACCTTCGTTCAGGTTCCTTAATGTTCCTTCAACACCGCCAAAGCACTTTCATTCGCCGCCACAATTGGCCCGCCCATGTCGGGCCCATAGCGGGCCCATAGCGGGCCCAAATCATGCCCAAATCATGCCCGTGTCGGGCCCGTATCATGCCTCCCGACCCGTCACTCCGCCGCCACCTTGGCCGCGCTGTTCAGCCGCTCGGCAATCGCGTCCGCCGCCTCGCAGCCGTCGCGGATGGCCCAGACCACCAGGCTCGCCCCGCGCACGATGTCGCCCGCCGCATAGACCCCGGGGAGCGAGGTCGCGTGGCTGCGGAAATCGGCCTTGACGGTGCCCCAGCGGGTCAGCTCCAGCCCCTCGGCGTCCCACAGGCGCACGATCTCCTCGGGCTCGAAGCCGAGCGCCTTGATGGCCAGCTCGCAGGGCTCGGTGTAGTCCGAGCCAGGCGCCGGCTCCGGGGTCTGGCGGCCGGTCACGTCGGGCAGGCCGAGGCGCATCCTGGCCGCCTTGACCCCGGTGACGGTGGCGTCCCCGGTGAAGCCCTTGGGCGCCGTCAGCCAGACGAACTCGACCCCCTCCTCCTCGGCATTGTTCACCTCTTGCCTCGAGCCCGGCATGTTTTCCCGGTCGCGGCGGTAGAGGCATTTGACCGAGACCGCGCCCTGGCGCACGGCGGTGCGCACGCAGTCCATCGCGGTGTCGCCGCCGCCGATCACCACCACGCGCTTGCCGATCGCGTCCAGCTCGCCGCTGTCGAATTCGGGCACGCTGTCGCCGAAACCCTTGCGGTTCGAGGCGGTGAGATAATCGATCGCCTGGACGATGCCCTTGAGCCCCGAGCCCGGCCCGGCGAGGTCGCGGCTGATGTAGACTCCGGTGGCGATCAGCACCGCGTCGTGGCTGTCGCGGAGCTCGGCGAAGCTGATGGTCGTGCCGACCTCGCTGTTGTGGACGAATTGGACCCCGGCCTCTTCGAGCTGGGCGTTGCGGCGCATCACCACGTCCTTTTCCAGCTTGAAGCCGGGGATGCCGTAGGTCAGCAAGCCCCCGGCGCGGTCGTGGCGGTCGTGGATGGTGACCTGGAAGCCGATCCGGCGCAGCCGGTCGGCGGCGGCCAGCCCGGCCGGCCCGGCGCCGATGATGGCGACCGATTCGGGGCGTTCGGCCAGGGGCCGGATCGGCTCGACCCAACCCTCCTCGAAAGCCAGGTCGGTGAGGTATTTCTCGACCGCCCCGATGGTCACGGTGCCGTGGCCCGACTGCTCGATGACGCAGTTGCCCTCGCAGAGCCGGTCCTGCGGGCAGATCCGGCCGCAGATCTCCGGGAAGGTGTTGGTCGCCTGGCTGAGCTGGTAGGCCTCGCGCAGGCGGCCCTCGGCGGTCAGTTTGAGCCAGTCGGGGATATTGTTGTGCAGCGGGCAATGCGACTGGCAGAACGGCACGCCGCATTGCGAGCATCGCCCGGCCTGATCGGCGGCTTTCTTGCGGGCATAGTCACGATAGATCTCGCCAAAATCCCCAGCCCGCGCCTCGGCGGCGCGTTTGGCCGGCATCTCCCGCTCAAGCGAAACGAATTTCAACATCTTCTGAACCATCGAGCGCATCCGTTCCGGGGTTGGTCATCCTGTTGGAACGCATGGTTACCCGATGGTTAATCGAAAATAAAGTCAGCACTCCTGTCATTAATTCATGTTTTTCACTGCCCGCTGGAAAATTTCGTGCTGGTGGCTGCGGTTTTATGTCAATAGTACTGATATTACTCATTACCAAGGTATGAAGCTCAAACCACCCGAAACCCAATTCCAACGATAGTGCATTGGTAGTGGTTTGATAGTGGTTTGATAGTGGTTTGGTAGTGGCGCCTGCACGATCACCAATCGGCGCGATGGCGATTCCATCCGGGCGGAACTTGTTCTAGGACTGTGCCGACACCGCTTCCGGAGCATTATCGGTGATTCCCGATTCACCGAGAATGCTCTGACTTTTTGGATTGCCGCGATTTCCGAGTCGCAAAGTGAAGGCACTTTGCTCGAAATCGCTCCACCCGGGCAGGACCATGGACCCTTTCGACATCATCGCCCTTGCCCTGATCCAGGGCATCACCGAGTTCCTGCCGGTCTCGTCGTCGGGGCACCTGGTGCTGTGGCCGCTGCTGACCGGGCGCCCGGACCAGGGCGTCACCATGGACGTGGCGGCGCACCTGGGCACGCTGGCGGCGGTGTGCCTGTATTTCAAGCGCGAAGCCGGCGAGCTGGTGACCGGGCTGGCGGACGTGCTGCGCGGGCGCACGGGCACCAACGCCGCGCGGCTGTTCGGGCTGATCGCCCTGGCCACGCTACCGGCGCTGGTGGCGGGGCTGGCGCTGAAGCTGACCGGCTGGATCGACGCGCTGCGGGCGCTCGAGGTGATCGGCTGGGCGACGCTGCTCGGCGGCTTGCTGCTGTGGTACGCCGACCGGGTTGGCCCGCAGCGCCGCGACGCGGGCGGCTGGCGGTTGCACGATGCGATCCTGATGGGGCTGGCCCAGGCGCTGGCGCTGGTGCCGGGCACCAGCCGGTCGGGCATCACCATGACCATGGCCCGGTTCCTCGGTTTCGAGCGCGCCGAGGCCGCACGGCTGTCGCTGCTGATGGCGATGCCGGTGATCCTGGCCGCCGGCGTGCTGGAGACCGCCGGGCTGGTGCGGGGCGGCAACCTGGCGCTGAGCGGCGAGTTGGCGCTGGGGGCGGCGCTGTCGTTCGTCGCCGCGCTGGGCGCGCTGAGCGTGATGATGCGGATGTTCCGCCGCGACTGGACCATGCTGCCGTTCGTGCTCTACCGGCTGGCGCTGGGCCTGGGGCTGCTGGCGCTGGCCTACGGCTGAGATGACCCGCCAGGCGCAGTTGAGGCTCGCCTTCGGTGGCCTGATCGCGCTCGCCAGCGGGATGGGGCTGGGCCGGTTCCTCTATACGCCGGTGCTGCCGATGATGGTCGAGGGCGCCGGGCTCGGCCCGTCGCGGGCCGGGCTGATCGCCAGCGCCAATTTCGCCGGCTATCTGGCCGGGGCGCTGGCGGCGAGCCTGCCCGGCATGTCGCCGCGGGCCTGGACCTGGCTGGTGGCGGGGCTGGCGGCGAGTGCCGCGACCACCGCCGCGATGGCGCTGACCGACGGGTTCTGGCCCTGGGTGCTGCTGCGCTTTGCCGGCGGCTGGGCCAGCGCCTTCATCCTGATCTTCACCTCCGCCCTGGTGGTCTCGCGGTTGCGCCAGGCGGGCGGCGTGCTGCCGATGCTGCATTTCGCCGGGGTCGGCGTCGGCATCGCGATCTCGGCGCTGATCTCGGCGCCGCTGATCGCCGCCAGCGACGCCTGGCCGCAGGTCTGGCTGACCGGCGGGGCCTTGAGCGCGCTGGCGCTGGTCGCGGTGCTGGTGCTGATCCCGCGCCGCACGCCCCAAGCCGCCGCCCCGGCACGCGAGGCGCCCGCCCGGACGGACGGTTTGTGGCGGCTGGTGCTCGCCTATGGCTGCTTCGGGTTCGGCTATGTGATCACCGCCACCTTCATCGTCGCGATGCTGCGCGAGGGGCCCGGCGGGCGCGGGGCCGAGACCGTGGTCTGGCTGATCGTCGGTCTCACCGCCGCGCCGTCGGTGGTGCTCTGGGCCCGCGTCGGCGCCCGGATCGGCGCGATCCGCGCCTATCAGGCGGCAATGCTGATCGAGGCGGCCGGGGTCGGCCTGAGCGCGCTCTCGACCGGCACCATCGCGCTGGCGCTGGCCGCCGCCGCGCTCGGCGGCACGTTCGTCGGGCTGACGGCGGTCGGGCTGCAGGAAGCCGCCCGGCGCGCCGGCGGCGATGGCCGGGCGATGATGGCGCTGATGACAGCGTCCTTCGGGCTGGGTCAGATGATCGGCCCGGCGATGGCGGGCTGGATGCGCGATCTGACCGGCAGCTTCGCGGCGCCGAGCCTGATCGCCGCCGCCGTGCTGGTCGCGGGCGGGCTGCTGGTGTGGCCGATGCGGGAACGGGGGTAGCACCTGTCTTTCGCGCCGAGGACGGTGCGCAGGATGCGCACCCTACGGCGCTGAGCCGCGATTTCCTTTCTTTCGAAAGGGTTAAATATTTCAGTTTCTGTTATACTTCAAAGACTTAACCCCATGCGCAAATCTGTCCACTCGCCGCGAGTCGCAAGGCGGAAAGCTTGTCCGCCCTGTTTAGATCGAAATCTCGCCCTTGCCCCCATGCGCCGCCGACCATTCCAGCGGGTGGTCGAGGAACGCCTCGACCTCGTCCATGGTGGCGGGCTCGAAATAGTCCCCCCGGCGCGCCTCGGCCAGCACGTCGCGCCAGGTGGCGAGGTAGTGCAGCGTGATGCCGTGTTCGGCGAGGCGCGCGGGCACCTCCGGGAAGATACCGTAGTAGAAGACCACGATGGTGTGGTCGCAGGTCGCCCCGGCCTCGCGGATCGCCTCGACGAAACTGCC
>JACZTQ010000094.1 GCA_022573605.1 Pseudomonadota bacterium
CAGAAGCCCTCGTTCACCCGGTATCAGCCTATTCATGGCAGTTGACAAAATTCGGTTGAACGTCCCCTCCGAAAAACCTGACTCTCTTAGCAGGTTCCAACATGCAAACACCGGAAATGGAATTACATTGGAGGACGATTTTTTAAATGGCTCAAACGAAATATCGAGTGCAAGTATATCAATATTGCCACGAGAATCTTCTAGTGCCGCCGCTCTGGATCGGAGCTGCATGTCTCTATTCTGCATGTCTCTATTCTGAGCGTACAAAAGGTCACGGATATCCAGTTCCAGGTCATCGCCTTTTAAAAGTTGATTAGTCGACATTTACTCTGTCCTCTAGTTTCATTATTCTTGCCGGAATTTTTCCATTAACTCCGCACGGACGAGGTCTAAAAAGAATGCATGCGTTAGCCCGTGCGCCGCGTCTGCCCATTCCAACGCTGACTTTATAATTTTAGCGTTACTTTTGCCGAGATGCAAGCGCTCAGAACTCTTGAAAACCTTGTTAACAAGGCGGATCGTTCGAACGCCTTTCACAATTGCCGTTGAAATTTGAACTCCGAATTGCGTGTCTTCATCTCCCTTTACCTTTTTCATGATTTCAATAGTGCCATCAAATTGATCCGCCAGGACGTTTGATTTTAGAAAATCGTTTACATTGAGTTTAATGTTCACATCATTGCTAAGAAATTTTACGAAATCGCTGTGACCTACTAATTCCTCTCCAAAAGAGTCAATATACCTGAGTTCAAGATGTACGGGTTCGATCGGATAAATTTTAGACTTCGGGTAACTCTTAAGGAGAGTTGTAAGGCCATTTTCTATATTCTGTTTAAACCCATCCCATTCATACTCTGTGCTTTCATTACATGCAAAAATTCCAGGGCCAATTTGCCAAACCGGAAACGGAGAGTTCTCGTCACGATAAAAGCGCTTATCGACTGAATGTCCGAGTGGACCTAAGGGCGATGAGTCAGTTTGTTTTTGGACTTGAAATCCGTGTTTCTTCGCATTCTCCGCGAACTCTGAGGCCAAAAGGGAGTAGACGGGATCGCTCCGGAGGTGCACTGAGACATTCTCAGGCCCCTGCAAGGCCCAACGCATTTCAAATACAACCTCCACCAAAGGAGCGTTCCTCAGTTTCATGCTTTTGACCCTTACTGCGTATCGATAGCCACCCTACAGACAATTTCGAACATTTCCATCCCCACAACCGAGTTCAGCGAACATATGCCACATCTTGATGCGCCGGGCTCCGGTGGCAGCAGGGGAGCGGCGCAACAAGTTGTTCCCTACGGTCGCGCCGCCGCCTGCGCCCTGCCCCGGCTTGGCCGGGGTATCCGGATAATCCGTTGATTGGAACGCTGGATTGCCCGGTCGAGCCGGGCAAGGGCGGATGCGCGCTGGGCCGTAGGGTGCGCATCCTGCGCACCATTGGGGCGGGCCGCCGTGGGCGGTGCGCAGCATGCGCACCCTACATTGGTGGGGCGCGGCAACACGCGGTGCGCAGGATGCGCACCCTACGGGGCGTGGCTGTCATCCCCGCGAAAGCGGGGACCTCTCGAAGCATGTCTCGAGGTCCCCGCTTTCGCGGGGATGACAATGTGCCGCGGGGAAATACATCGGCAGCGGCAGGAGCAGGACACGCCGACCCGACCAATGCGCCGAAAAGCGGCCGGTCTGGCGGCCCTCGGCCAGGTCGAAGGTGGTGGCGCGAATCGTCGAGCGGCGGTCCCGGGACGCGCCGCGGATGCCCCCCCGCCGCCGCCCTCGCAATCGAAGCCGGCGAATTCCCGGGACCTCTCGGGGGCGTCGACCAGCACCATCTAGCGCAGGCCCGGCGACTCCGGACGGGCGCGATGGCGCGGATCGTCCTCGAGCTGAATGATCCGCTCCGCCAAGGCGGCATCGCCCGCTTCCGGGTCCGCGCCGCCGAACACGGTATCGTGGAGTTTCCGGAACGGGATCACCCGCCGCCCGTCTCCGGCCCCGTCGAGCGCATTGGCGACCCAGCGCACGGTCGAATCGGTCTCGAGCGCGGCGCTCGCGCCGACCGCGATGGCCGAGCCGGGCACGCTTCGGGGCGGGCCCAAGTCGGGCCCAAGTCGGGCCCAAGTCGGGCCCAAGGCGGGCCCGCCGGAATCGGTGCAACCGGGCGAATCCGCGTCCAAAGCGAGCGGGCTCTGATCGAGCCGATGAGTCTTCCGCCGAAACGGGCTTCGACGCGGGCGAGAAGACGAAAGGCGGACGCAGCGAGCGCCCGGCCCGTGGGGCGGGGCGGGCGCTGGTCGGGGTTGCGCCCCTACCCGAACAGCTCGTGGCACAGCTCCAGCGCCTCGATCAGCTTGTCGACCTCGGCGCGGGTGTTGTAGAGGCCGAACGAGGCCCGGCAGGTCGCCGTCAGGCCGAGGCGGGTCATCAGCGGCTGGGCGCAGTGGTGCCCGGCGCGCACCGCCACCCCCTTGCGGTCGATCACCGTGGAGATGTCGTGCGGGTGCGCGCCGCCACTCAGCGTGAACGAGAAGATCGCCCCCTTGCCCTTCGAGCGGCCTTGGCTCTGGAGCCAGTTCAGCCCGTCGAGCCGGTCACGGGCGTAGTCGCGCAGGCTCCGCTCGTGGGCGGCGATGTTCGCCATGCCCAGCCCGGTCAGGTAGTCGAGCGCGGCGCCGAGGCCGATGGCCTGGACGATGTTCGGCGTGCCGGCCTCGAACTTCAGCGTCCCGTTGGCGTAGGAGATGCCGTCTTGGCGCACCTCGCGGATCATGTCGCCGCCGCCCATGAAGGGGCGCATCTCGCCCTGGCGCTCCTGGCGCGCGTAGAGCGCGCCCGACCCGGTCGGCCCGTAGAGCTTGTGCCCGGTGATGACGTAGAAGTCGCAGCCCATCTCGGCCAGGTTGACCGGCATATGCACCGCCGCCTGGCTGCCGTCGATCACAGTGGCGATGCCGCGCGCCCGGGCCTGGTGGCAGATCGCGGCGACATCGACCACGGTGCCGAGCACGTTCGACATCTGGGTGACGGCGATCAGCTTGGTGCGCGGCGTGATCGCGTCGATCACCGCCTCGGGGTCGAGGTCGCCGTTGTCGTCGATATCGACCCATTTGAGCACCGCCCCCTGGCGCTCCCTCAAGAAATGCCAGGGCACGATGTTGGCGTGGTGCTCCATCACCGAGAGGATGATCTCGTCGCCGGGCTCGAGGCGCGGCGCGGCCCAGCCGTAGGAGACCAGGTTCAGCCCCATGGTGGTGTTCGAGGTCAGGATGATCTCGTCCTCGGAGCCGGCGCCCAGGAACCGGGCGATCTTGCCCCGCACCGCCTCGTAGTTCTCGGTCGCGAGATTCGAGAGGAAATGCAGGCCGCGGTGGACGTTGGCGTATTCATGCTCATAGGCGTGGCTGACCGCGTCGATCACGGCGCGGGGCTTCTGGGCCGAGGCGCCGTTGTCGAGATAGACCAGGTCGACCCCGTTCACCTGGCGCGACAGGATGGGGAAATCGGCGCGGATCTTCTCGACATCGTAGATCACGGAGTGGTGCATCGCGGAACCTCCCGGTGGCTTCTCAGGCGAGGGGCAGCAGAGCCGAGGCAATCATCGAGAACGAAATGAACAGCCCGATGATCGCCGCCAGCACGCTCCAGGTGCGGGCGAAGCGGTGCAGCTCGGCGACATAGGAGGCTAACAGCCACAACAGCACGCCCGAACTGACCAGCACGATCAGCGCCGCCCCGGCGGGCAGGGCGGCGGGCAGGGCGGCGGGCGCGGCGGCGGCGGCCTCGGCGGCCTTGACAATGCGCAGCACGGCGGGCAGCACCAGCGGCACGACGGCGCTGGTCACCAGCAGATACCAGGCCAGCACCAGACCGGTCTGGCGCAAGCTGCCCTTGCCGCCGAACAGGCGCCCGACATAGCAGATCGCCAACGAGAACACCGCGAACGAAAGCAGCGCATCGACCAGATTCAGGACATACCGGCCCAGCGACAGACCCATTGTCTCGGGCCGCGCGTCCGGAGTGACGATGAAGAAAATCTCGCGCACCAGAAAGGCCAGCACGACCATCATCAGCGCCACGTCGAGGCCATGCCCGGCGTTGAGCAGCCGGCGCACCGAGGCGCGCGGATGCAGATAGCCGCCGATGATGTTTTCCACCACAGCCCCGATCATCATCGGCTCTCCTCAGCGGCGGGCGCCGCGGCGCCCGCCCGCCTGTTTCCGATTCCGTGCATCATGGTCGTCATTTGCGATCTTGTATCCGGTGTGAGCCTGCACCCGCAAGCCGTTGAAGAGCGGGGAAACCAATCACAGGCGGCCAAGCATGTAAACGCCTCCGACAAAGGCCGCGACCAGCGTCGCCACCGCACCCAGAACCCGCCAGGCGCTGGCAAAACCATGCGCCTCGGCGAGGCACTGGGCAACCGCCCAGGCGAAGGCCACCGCACCCAGCATGCCGGCGATGGCCCCGGCCTGCCCCGGCATGCCGGTCAGCAGCAACGACAGCAAGGTCGCCGCCAGGATCACCGGCGCCGCGACCAGCGCGGCCCAGAACAGCGCCGCCCGGCTGTCGCGCCAGCCGCCGCCGCCCCCCGCCGCCCGGGCGATCAGCCCGGCCAGGGCCGCCAGGGCGTAGAACGCCAGGGTGCGGAAGAAGATCGCCGCGATGAACTCCAGCCCGACCCGGCCGACAAACACCTCCTCCGGCATCACCGGTCCCAGCGGGCCGTAGACCAGCACGGCGATGCGGCCGGCAAACCAGATCAGCCCGGACAACATGACGTAGAACAGCAGCCGCCCCTCGCCGGGGCCGCGCGCAAGCTCGGCCCGCATCGAGCCGCGCAAATCCGCCCAGGCGCCCAGCACGCGCCAGACCAGACCACCAGAGGGCCGTGCCTGCTCCATCAGCCGTCGCCGTCGCTCCGCTCCGCCATCCAGCGCGCCGCATGGGCGCGCATGGCGTCGGCCAGCCCCTCGTCGCCGATCTCCTCGAAGGCCGCGTCGGCGAAGGCGGCGACCAGCATCGCCTCGGCTTGCCGCTCCGGCACCCCGCGCGAGCGCAGGTAGAACATCGCCGTCTCGTCGAGCCGACCGGTGGTCGAGCCGTGGCTGCATTTCACGTCGTCGGCGTAGATTTCCAGCTCGGGCTTGACCGAGAACTGGGGTCCCTCACCGAGCAGCACCGCCTGGCTGATCTGGTAGCCGTCGGTCTTCTGGGCGCCCTGGCGCACGAAGATCTTGCCCTGGAAGATGCCGTGCGCCTTGCCGGTCAGCACGTTCTTGAACACCTGGCGGCTTTCGCAGCCCTCGGAGCCGTGGGTGACGAAGACGGTGTTGTCGATATGGCTGTCGCCCTGGCCCAGCACCGCCCCGGCGATATGGCCCGAGGCGTCGTCGCCGGTGAACGCCAGCACCACCTCGTTGCGGGTCATCTCGCCGTCGATGGTCAGGGTGAAGGTCTTGAACCGCGCCTCCGCCCCCAGCCGGACAAATATATGGTTGGCCGAGCCGGCCCGCTTGCCCTGCTGGATGCGCACATGCTGGAAGCTGGCGCCGTCGGCGATATCGACCTCCAGCACCTGGTTGGTCACGTTGCCGGATTCCAGCACCATGATCGAGGCGCCGCTCTCGACCCGGATCAGGTGGTGGAGCAGGCTGGCCCCGGTCCCGACCTGGTCGTAACGCAGGTGGAGCGGTTCGGCCACCGCGCCGGTGACATGCAGCACCAGCCCCTCGGTGGCGCAGGCGGTGTTGAGCGCGGCGAGCGGGCGGGCGACCTTCTCCTGCCCCGCCGCCTCGAGCCGGCCGAACAGGTCGCGGGCAAAACCGAGGTCGTGCGATAGGGTCTCGGAGAGCGTCGCGACGCTCAGCCCGACCGGGTCCAGATCATCGGACAGGTCGGCGCGGTAGCGGCCGTTGACGAAGCGGGCGAGACGCGAGTGGACCTCGCCGAACGGGTTCTCGAAATCGGGCCGCGCGTCGGTCGGATCGACCACCGCGAGGGGGGCGGTCAACCCGGCCGGGTCGGTGTATTTCCAGTACTCGTCGCGCCGGAACGGGGCGCCGGCCTCGAGCAGCCGGGTGCGGGCGGCGGCGCGGGCCTCGCGGGCCCAGCCGGCCTCGCGCCCCGGCAGGGGCAGGACATGGAGCAGCGCCTCGGCCGCCTTGCGTTTCGCATCGCTCGCCATCATGCCACCGGTTCTTGCAGGTGCGCGTAACCCTCGGCCTCGACCTTGAGCGCCAGTTCCGGCCCGCCGCTCTCGACGATGCGGCCCCCGGACATGACGTGGACGAAGTCGGGCACGATATGGTCGAGCAGCCGCTGGTAGTGGGTGATCACGACGAAGGCGCGCTTGCCGTCGCGCAGCGCGTTGACGCCCTCGGCGACCAGCTTCATGGCATCGACGTCGAGGCCGCTGTCGGTCTCGTCGAGGATGCACATGCGGGGCTGCAACACCGCCATCTGGAGGATCTCGTTGCGCTTCTTCTCGCCGCCGGAGAAGCCGACATTGACCGGGCGCTTGAGCATCTCGGCGTCGATCTTCAGCGCCTTGGCCTGGGCGCGCACCAATTTCAGGAACTCGGGGGCCGAGATCAGCGGCTCGCCCCGGGCCTTGCGCTGGGCGTTCATCGCGGTGCGCAGGAAGGTCATGTTGCCCACCCCGGGGATCTCGACCGGATACTGGAAGGCGAGGAACAGGCCATGCGCGGCGCGGTCCTCCGGGTCCATCGCCAGCAGGTCGTCGCCGTCGAGGGTGGCCGAGCCTTGCGTCACCTCGTAGCCGTCGCGGCCCGTCAGCACATAGGACAGGGTCGACTTGCCCGAGCCGTTCGGCCCCATGATCGCATGCACCGTGCCGGGCTCGACGGTCAGGTCGACGCCCTTGAGGATGAACTTGTCTTCCTCCTCAAGTTTCACGTGCAGGTTCTTGATTTGCAGCATATTTATTCAGTCCTTCTTGCGCCGCTTTCCGGCGATGTAGGAAAACAGGAAGACCAGGCTGGCCAGGGCGCCGACGCCGAGGGCGAACAGGATCCTGACCGGCAGGCCGGCGCTGACTTCGATGTAGGCGCCGAGGGCGAAGACGGCCCCGGCGACGAACAGGCCGTAGATCAGTCCGCCCCAGAGCAGGACCTTGCCGTGGTTCATGATGCGCGATCCCGATGGTCCAGGCCGCGCGGTGGCGCCAAGCCATCGGCCGAACCGGCGGTGACCATTGCGTCATGCCCGGGCTTGACCCGGGCATCCAGTGCGTCATGCCCGGGCTCGACCCGGGCATCCAGACTGAATTGCCGGGTCGCGCCCGGCAATGACGGTGGGGAGGGCGCGCCTCCGGACACCATTCCCGCCGTCATCACCGGGCTTGACCCGGTGATCCAGACTCTGCTTCGGCTCAATCCGGGTTGTTTCAGAAAATTGAATGAAATCCGTGCATTACTGGATTGCCGGGTCAAGCCCGGCAATGACGGTAAGGTGGGTGCGGGTCCGGGCAGGGCCGAACCGGCGGTGACCATTGCGTCATGCCCGGGCTTGACCCGGGCATCCAGACTGGATTGCCGGGTCGCGCCCGGCAATGACGTCAGGGGTAGATGTCGTCCCACAAATCCCTCCATTCGGGATTGCCGTTCTCGATCAGGGCCAGCTTCCATTTGCCCACCGGCGATGCCTCCTCCGCTTTGCGCCGTCATCGCCGGGTCACGCCCGGCAATCCAGTCCCTAACCGGCGAGGCAAGAACTGGATTGCCGGGTCAAGCCCGGCAATGACGGCGCAAATCAGCCGACACTCCCCTCCAGCGAGATCGCCACCAGCTTCTGGGCCTCGACGGCGAATTCCATCGGCAGTTCCTGCAACACCTCCTTGCAGAAGCCGTTGACCACCAGCGCCACCGCCTCCTCCGCGTTCATGCCGCGCGAGCGGCAGTAGAACAACTGGTCGTCGTCGACCTTCGAGGTGGTGGCCTCGTGCTCGCAGCGCGAGGTGCTGTTCTTGACCTCGATGTAGGGCACCGTGTGGGCGCCGCAGTCGCCGCCGATCAGCAGGCTGTCGCACTGGGTGTGGTTGCGCGAGTTGGCGGCGCGCGGGTGCATCGAGACCAGGCCGCGATAGGTGTTCTGGGCGTGGCCCGCCGAGATGCCCTTGGAGACGATGCGGCTGCGCGTGTTCTTGCCCAGATGCACCATCTTGGTGCCGGTGTCGGCCTGCTGGTAGTTGTTGGCCACCGCGATGGAGTAGAACTCGCCTTGGCTCTCGTCGCCGCGCAGGATGCAGGAGGGGTATTTCCAGGTGATCGCGCTGCCGGTCTCGACCTGGGTCCATGAAACCTTCGAGCGCGCGCCCCGGCAGTCGGCCCGCTTGGTGACGAAGTTGTAGATGCCGCCCTTGCCGTTGACGTCGCCCGGATACCAGTTCTGCACCGTGGAATACTTGATCTCGGCGTCCTCCAGCAGAATCAGCTCGACCACCGCGGCGTGGAGCTGGGTGGTGTCGCGCATGGGCGCCGTGCAGCCCTCCAGATAGCTCACGTAAGAGCCCTTGTCGGCGATGATCAGGGTGCGCTCGAACTGGCCGGTGTTCTCGGCGTTGATGCGGAAATAGGTGCTCAGCTCCATCGGGCAGCGCACCCCCTCGGGCACGTAGACGAAGGAGCCGTCGGAGAACACCGCCGCGTTCAGCGTGGCGAAGAAGTTGTCGGACTGCGGCACCACCGTGCCGAGGTATTTCCGCACCAGCTCGGGATGCTCCTGCAAGGCCTCGGAGATCGAGCAGAAGATCACCCCGGCGGCGGCCAGTTCCTTCTTGAAGGTGGTGCCGAGCGAGACTGAGTCGAAGACCGCGTCCACCGCCACCTTGCGCATTTCGGGGCGCCCCTCCGCCGGGGTTTCACCGGCGCCCTCGACACCGGCCAGGATCGCCTGTTCCCGGAGCGGGATGCCGAGCTTCTCGTAGGTCCGCAGGAGTTCCGGATCGACCTCGTCCAGGGATTTGGGTTTTTCGTCGAACCCCTTGGGCTGGGCGTAATAATACACGTCCTGATAGTCGATCGGGTTGATGTTCAGCAAAGCCCAGTCGGGCTCGGTCAGGCTGGTCCAGCGGCGGTAGGCGGCAAGACGCCACTCGAGCATCCAGCCGGGTTCTTTCTTCTTGGCCGAGATCAGCCGGACGATGTCCTCGTTCAGCCCCATGGGGGCGAACTCGGTCTCGATATCGGTCGACCAGCCGTATTTGTACTGGCCTATCGAGCGCACCGCGTCGATGGTGTCCTGCTCGACGCCTTCCTTGACCTTGATGTTGTCCAGGGCGTTCATGTGGCTCTCCGTTCTTTCTCTCTCGCTCACCTATGTCCCGGCCTTGAGCCGGGACCTCAATGGTCAGTTCCCTGCGGCACGAGGCCCCGGATCAGGTCCGGGGCGTCGGTTATTTCGGTCACGCCGCGCGCGCCTTGCGGCGGCGGTAGTATTCGATCCAGCTGTCGGCAAAGGCCATCACCTCCGCCTCTGTCGTTGTCGGCCCGATCGAGACCCGGATCGCCGAGGCGGCGGTCTCCGCGTCGAAGCCCATCGCCAGCAGCACCCGGCTCGGCCCGACCTTGCCCGACGAGCAGGCGCTGCCGGCGCTGACCGCGTAACCGGCCAGGTCCATCTGCATCACCTGGGTCTCGCCCTTCCAGCCGGGAATGGCGAAATACGAGGTGTTGGGCAGGCGCGGGACATCGCGGCCGACGATGACCAGGCCGGGGGCGGCGTCCTCGAGGCAGGCCTCCAGATCATCGCGGAGCTTGGCGACACGATCCCAGACCCCTGCCTCCAGATCGCGCCGGGCCGCCTCGGCCGCGGCGCCGAACCCGGCGATGCCGACGAGATTTTCGGTGCCGGACCGGCGGCGCATTTCCTGCCCGCCGCCCTTGAGCAGGGGCTGGACCTCGAACCCGCTCTTCACGACCAGCGATCCCGCCCCTCTGGGACCGCCAAACTTCTGCGGTGCTATCAGGCAATAGGCCCAGTTCACGTCGTCAAGCCGAAACGCTGTCTTGCCCAGCGCCTGGGCTGCATCGACCAGGTTGTTGGTCGTGTCATCCCACAGGTGAAGCGGCTGAAGGATGCCGGTCTCGCCATTTGCCGCCTGAATGGCGACAAGCGTATCGGGACCCTTGGGCGCCGGCTGCCGCACATGGCCATCGGCGGATAGCGCCAGTTCCGACGAGGCGTAGGCGCAGACGCAGTCATGTTCTATCGGAGCGGCCTCGAGGCGGGCGAACTGCGCCACCGCCAGCGCCATGGCCTCGGTCGCCCCGCTG
>JACZTQ010000415.1 GCA_022573605.1 Pseudomonadota bacterium
GCAGCCCGGCCGCCCCCAGCACCAGCGCGCCGGTGCACACACCCATCATCACCTTGGCGCCGGTGGCCTGGGCCTGGAGGAAACCGAGCCAGTCGGGGTCCGCCATCAGATCCTGCTGGCCGGGGCCGCCGGGCATGACGAAGACGTCGTATCGGGGGGCGTCGGCCAGCGCCACGTCCGGGGTGAGGATCAGGCCGCGGTCGGTGGCGACCGGGGCGCTGGTCCGGGCCACCACCTCGATGCGCGCGCCGGGCAGGCGCGCCAGCACCTCGTGCGGCCCGGTCAGGTCGAGCTGGCAGAGGCCGGGGAAGAGGGCGAGCCCGATGCGCATCTCAACGCCCCTTGAACACCGGTTTGCGCTTCTCGTTGAAGGCGCGCACGCCCTCCAGCCGGTCCTCGGTGGGCACCGTCAGGTTGTAGGCGGCGATCTCGAAATCATAGCCGCTGGCGCGGTCGAGATCGGCCGCCTTGTCGAGCGCCTGCTTGGCCGAGCGCACGCCGATGGGGGCGTTGGCGGCGATCACGCGGGCGGTCGCCAGCGCCTCGTCGAGCAGGGCCTCGGGCTTGCAGAGGCGGTTGGCGATGCCCCAGTCCAGCGCCTCGGCCGCCGTGAACGGGGCGCCGGTCAGGACGATCTCCTTGGCCCGGCGCACGCCGGTTGCGCGGGGCAGGTTCTGCGGCCCGGCCGCCCCCGGCATGATGCCGCGCGTCACCTCCGGGAAGGCGAAGCGGGCGTGCTCGGCGGCGTAGATGAAATCGCAGGCCAGGGCGATCTCCAGCCCGCCGCCCATCGCCACCCCGTTGACCGCGGCGATGACCGGGATCGGGCAGGCGTGCAGGGCCCGGATCATCTGCTCGACGACGGCGTGCTGGCGGCGCCAGACCGCGTCGGACATGCCGTCGCGCTCCTTCAGATCGGCGCCGGAGCAGAAACCGCGCGCGCCGGCGCCGGTCAGCACCAGGCAGTTGGCCGCGCCGGGGTCGATGTAGAGCCCGCTGAACAGATCGCGCAGGTCGGTCATCATCGCGGTGTTCATGGCGTTGAGCCGCTCGGGGCGGTTCATCGTGACCAGCAGGACGCCGGGCTCGGGGGTCTCGACCAGAAGGGTCTCGAAGGTCAGGTCCATTCCGCCGGTCTCCTCCCGAGTCATTGCCGGGCTCGACCCGGCAATCCAGATTGGCGCGCGCCCGCCTTCTGGATGCCGCGGTCAAGCCGGGGCATGACGGAAAGAAAACGCTGTCACCGCTCTAGCCATTCTATCGCCGCAACGGCAATCGGCCCAAGAGGATTATCACAAGGACGATACCGGCCCCCTCGACCGGCGGCGCCGCCTCGCGCATCATCGGGTCGCTCTGATGGAGGTTGCGATGGCGCATGAGACCCTGCCGCTGGCCGGAGTTCGGGTGATCGAGATCGGCCATTCGGTGGCCGCGCCCTACGCGGCGCTGATCCTGGCCGAACTCGGCGCCGAGGTGATCAAGGTCGAGCGCCCCGGCCGGGGCGACGACGCGCGGGCCTGGGGGCCGCCCTTCATCGACGGCATGTCGGCGGTGTTCCACGCCCTGAACCGGCTCAAGCGCTCGGTGGTGCTGGACCTCAAATCGCCCGAGGGGGTGGCGAAGCTGAAGCGCCTGGCGCGGGTCTCGGACGTGGTGATCCAGAACCTCAAGCCGGGACTGGCCGAGGCGCTGGGGATCGGCGCCGAGGCTTTGGCGGCGGAGAACCCGCGCCTGGTCCATGCCTCGATCCATGCCTTCGGCAGGCAAGGCCCGCTGAAGGACCGGCCCGGCTACGACCCCCTGATGCAGGCCTTCGGCGGGCTGATGAGCGTGACCGGGCACCCCGGCCAGCCGGCGGTCAGGACCGGCCCCTCGATCATCGACATGGGCGCCGGCATGTGGCTGGCGCTGGCGATCCTCACCGCGCTGCTGCGGCGCCGCGAGACCGGCCGGGGCGGCGTGGTCGACACTTCGCTCTACGAGACCGCGCTGGGCTGGATGACCTATTTCGTGGCGATCTGGAGCGTCTCGGGCGAGGCGCCGGGCAAGGCGGGCTCGGGCACGGTGATGATCGCGCCCTACCAGGCGTTCCCGACAGCCGACGGCGAGCTGGTGATCGCGGCGGGCAACGACTCGCTGTTCGGCAAGCTGGCCGGGGTGCTGGGACACCCGGAATGGGCCGGGGATGCGCGCTTCCTGAC
>JACZTQ010000416.1 GCA_022573605.1 Pseudomonadota bacterium
CGAGCCGTTGTAGCCCAGCGGTCCGGCGAACAGCGGGTGCGAGCCGGGGAAGGCGTCGTTGTGCTGGTAGCCGCAGCAGACCGGCGCGTCGAGCCGCTCGGCCAAGGCCCGGCTGGCCGGGATCGCCCCGCCGATCACCACCCCGGCGCCGTTCAGGATCACCGGGAAGCTGGCCCCGGACAGCAGCTCCGCGGCCTCGGCGATCGCCTTGGCCCCGCCGGCGGGGCGCTCGAGGCGCACGATCCGCGGCAACTCGATATCGATCACCTGGGTCCAGTAGTCGCGCGGCAGGTTGATCTGCGCCGGGGCCGAGCCGCGCCAGGCCTTCTCGATCACCCGGTTGAGCACCTCGGCGACGCGCGTCGGATCGCGCACCTCCTCCTGGTAGCAGACCATCTCGCGGAACATCGGCATCTGGTCGACCTCCTGGAAACCGCCGAGACCAATGGTCTTGTTGGCCGCCTGCGGGGTCACCAGCAGCATCGGGGTGTGGTTCCAGTAGGCGGTCTTGATCGCGGTCACGAAACCGGTGACGCCGGGTCCGTTCTGGGCGATCGCCATCGCCATCTTGCCGGTGGCCCGGGTGTAGCCGTCGCAGATCAGCCCGCCATTGGTCTCGTGGGCCACGTCCCAGAAGGTGATGCCGGCCGGCGGGAAGATATCCGAGATCGGCATGAAGGCCGAGCCGATGATCCCGAAGGCGTGCTCGATGCCGTGCATTTGCAGGACTTTGACGAAGGCTTCCTCGGTGGTCATTCTCATCGCGGTGGTTCCTTCTGATCTGCTATTCGGGCTGCTATTCGGGCTGCTATTCGGGAGCCGTGGTCGATACAGGGGGAATTCCCCGGCGCACCGGTTCGACTAACACATCCGCGCTCTGGCGGCGATCAGGCGGCAGGGTTCCCCGACCTGACCGGTTGGCGGATACCTACCGGATGCGGTAGCGCCGCTTTAGGTCCAGTTGGCGCGGAACGGGGAGCCAGCGGGCAACGGGTTCAGCGATAGTGCGCGCGCAGCGCCTCCAGGGCAGCGTCCAGTTCCACCTCCAGCGTCTCGTTGACCCCGCGCAGGCCGGCGGCCACGGCCTCGGCCCAGTCGGCGTAGTCGCGCTTGCGCCGGTCCGGCCAGCCCGGCGGGCTGACCACCATGGCGCGCACATTGGAGGCCTTGTCGGCCAGCTTCAGCATCTTGGCGCGGTCGGATTTGCCCGCCGCGTTCACCACCTGCAAGCGCTTGCGCTCGGCTTTGTCCAGGCGCTTGTCGTCGCTGACCTCGACCACCAGCGCCGCCACGTCCTCGCCAAAGGCGATCACCAGGTCGTCGCGGCTCACCCCGACATCCTCGATGGTGTCGTGCAGCAGCGCCGCCGCGATCAGGTTGATATCCGTCCCATTGGTCGCCTCGGCGACCCGCCGGGCGACGTCGGCCAGGTGGTTGACGTAAGGCTCGCCCGCCGCGCCCTTGCGTTTCTGCTGCGCATGGCACTTGCAGGCATAGTGGAAGGCGCGGGCCAGAAGAACGGAATCGGACATCAGCTCTCCCCACTCCGCCGGCCCATGGCATCGCAGACCAGCACCTGATAGGCCAGCGTCACGGTGTTGCGCGAAACCCGCAGGCGCCGCGCCATGGCCCGGGTCGAGGGCACCGCCTCGCCGGCCGGCAGTTGACCGGCGGCGATCGCCGCCATAAGTATCTCGCCTATCTGGGCCTGCAAGGTTGCCGGCTTCGACCGTTCGAGATGATAGAGCGCGTCGCGCATGTGGCCTGCCCCTTCCCGCCCATCTGGCACTATAATGGGACCAGCCTATGCCCCTAGGCTTGCCGTAATCAACCTCTGCGACAGGAGTCGTCCGATGAACGACATGAAGCTTGGCGAGGCCGCCCTCGCGAACTCGCTCGAAGAGCACTGGATGCCGTTCACCGGCAACCGCGACTTCAAGGAAAACCCCCGCCTGATCGTCCGCGGCGAGGGCGTCTATTTCACCGACCACAAGGGCGGCAAGGTAATCGACGGCTCGTCGTCGCTGTTCTGCTGCCCGGCGGGCCACGGCCGCGCCGAGATCGCCGACGCGGTCCACCGGCAGCTCCTGACCAATTCCTACACCCCGCCGTTCCAGACCAGCCACCCCGCCGCCTTCGAACTGGCACGCAAGGTCACCGCCCTGCTGCCCGAGCCGATCAACCAC
>JACZTQ010000417.1 GCA_022573605.1 Pseudomonadota bacterium
TCAGCCCGCGCATGACGGTGCGCGACATCATCGCCGAGCCGCTCGAGGTGATGGGGCTGACCAAGACCCGCGAGGAGACCGACAAGCGGGTGCGCGAGATCGCCGCCAAGTGCCGGCTGAACCTGGAACATCTGCGCCGCTTCCCGCACGCCTTCTCCGGCGGCCAGCGCCAGCGCATCTCGATCGCCCGGGCGCTGGTCTCGAACCCGCGCTTCATCGTCGCCGACGAGAGCGTGGCGGCGCTCGATGTGTCGATCCAGGCCGATGTGCTGAACCTGCTGAAATCGTTGCAGGAGGAGCTCGGGCTGACCTTCCTGTTCATCAGTCACGATCTCAGCGTGATCGCCCATATCTGCGACCATGTGGCGGTGATGTATCTGGGCCGGCTGGTCGAGACCGCGCCGACTCGCGCCCTGTTCGCCGCCCCGCGCCATCCCTATACCAAGGCGCTGATGTCGGCGATCCCGTCGCTGGACCCGGACCACCGGGGCCAGGCGCAGAAGCTGGAGGGCGAAATCCCCAGCCCCACCAACCCGCCGCCGGGCTGCAAGTTCCAGACCCGCTGCCCCCACGCCATCGACATCTGCCGGGTCGAGGAGCCCCTGCTCGAGCAATCCGGGCTGGAGCACGATGTCGCCTGCCACCGCTGGCAGGAGCTGGCAGAAACACTGGCGCCGGAACCGGCCTGACGGCGGCAACGGCGCGCCCCCTACCCCGCCACGACCCCGCGGCGACGCGCAGCCCACCCACCCACCCCTGCGCGCCGCCCCGGCGTCGCGGCGGGGTCGGAGCCTGACCCCGAGGGGCGCGCCTTGGTGGACCGCATTCAGTTCTTGGCCTCGCTCCCCGGAATGTGCCATCGTTGAGTCTCATGCGATGAGAACAGGTGGCACGCGGTTGCGGGGATGCCTGTTTTCGCGGCGGCCGGGCGTGTTGCATCGGGCGCCGGTCCATCAGCGCACATACAGGGAGAGAAAAAATGACACGATTTGGACTGACGGCCGCTTCGATTGTTCTCGCCGCCGGTCTCGCCACCCAGGCGGCCGCGGCGGAGAAGCTGAATTACTACTGCTCGGCGCAGGAGGACTGGTGCCAGTTGATGGCGCGCGGGTTCGAGGAAGCGACCGGGATCAAGGTCAACATGACCCGGCGAAGCTCGGGCGAGACCTTCGCCCTGATCAAGGCGGAATCGGCCAATCCCAAGGGCGATGTGTGGTGGGGCGGCACCGGTGACCCGCATTTGCAGGCCGCCGAGGAGGGGTTGACCCAGCCCTACATCTCGCCGATGCGTGGTGAGTTGCACCCTTGGGCGCTCGCCCAGGCCGAATCTGCCGGCGACCGGACCATCGGCATCTATTCCGGCGCGCTCGGCTATGGCTATAACGAGGAGCTGCTGAAGGCCAACAACCTGCCGGTCCCGGCCTGCTGGAAGGACCTGCTCGATCCGGTCTACAAGGGCCATGTGCAGATGGCGAACCCGAACACGTCGGGCACCGCCTACACCACGCTGGCCACCATTGTGCAGTTGTTCGGCGAGGAGGACGGTTTTGCCTTCATGAAGTCGCTGCACGCCAACATCAACCAGTACACCAAGTCGGGCTCGGCCCCGATCAAGGCGGCGGCAAGGGGCGAGAACACCATCGGCATCGTGTTCATGCACGATGCGGTCAAGCAGGCGGTCTCGGGCTTCCCGATCAAGGTGGTGGCGCCCTGCGAGGGCACCGGCTACGAGATCGGCTCGATGTCGATCATCGCCGGGGCTCGCAACCTGGAGAACGCCAGGAAGTTCTACGACTGGGCGTTGACCGCCGCCGTGCAGTCGCGGGCGCTGGAGGTGAAGGCCTATCAGGTGATGTCGAACGTGGCCGCCGAGAGCTCGCCGGCCGCCCCCGACCTCTCGTCGATCAAGCTGATCGACTACGATTTTGCGCTCTACGGCTCGTCGGCCGAGCGCAAGCGGCTGCTGAAGAAGTGGGACGACGAGGTGAGCGTGCTGCCGCAGTAGGCAAGGGCGTCCGGCCTTGGACCGCACGGTCCGCCTGTGGCTGCTGATCGGGGCGGCGGGCTTCTGCCTGCTGCCCTGGTACACCATCGAGGACGGCTTCTGGGGCTTCGAGTGGCTGTTCGACGGCTATCCCTTCGACACCGACTACGCCCCGGGGCTGTTCCTGCTGATCCAGGGCGAGAA
>JACZTQ010000095.1 GCA_022573605.1 Pseudomonadota bacterium
GCGAACGTGCTCGTCACGGAGGAACTGCAAGAAGTTCAGCGGTTCACGATGCGGTCGATGGGCATCGAGGCCGCCGCGGCCAAGGAGATATTCGTCCCGGCGATTGAGGGCGAGGTCGCCGCGCTAATTCGGCTGTCGGAGGAAGTGAACGACCTGTTCCCGACAGTCGAGCTTTCCTTCCAGGCCATCGCGGGCACGGTTCAGGACACCGAGGCCAAGTGGCGGGCGTCTATGGAAGGCTTCTTGACTGCTACCGAGACTTCGATGTCAGGCGTCATCAGCGCACTTCTCGACGTTGCTCCGACGACGAAGGAAGAAGTCACCAAGTGGCTGGAGGACATCGCCCGCGCGGTCGAGGTCCGCGCCAGACCGGCGCTGTTGCGTTTGGCGAGATAGGCGCGGAAATCCGCCGCGCTTAGACCTTCGAGGTCGCCGAGGCCCGGCGGGTAGCCGAGATGCCCGGCGATGAAACCAAGGAACCGGGCGAGGTCGTGGGAATAGGACTCGAGCGTATGATCCGAACACCGCTTTTCGTCGGCGAGCCAACGGCGCCAGTCCTCGACGGCGCGCCTTAGCGCCGGTTCCGCCGCAATATCGCCTAAGCCTTCGGGATCAGCCATCTTTTCAGGCAGTCATCCAAAACCCGGGCGAGGAACGACAGCAGTTCCGTCGCCTGGGACGGGTTGAAGGTCGAAACCTCGCGCGCGCCCAGCGCCAGCATTCCCGGCGGTTGGCCGCCGCCGGGATAAAGCCGGGCCAGCGCCGCCGAGCGCACCAGACCCGCCGCCTCGCCGAAGATCATGCCGTCATCGGCGGTGTTCTCGACCAGGCGCACCTCGTCGCGGGGGCCCAGGAATTCATCGACCGCGCCCGCCGCCAGGGGGCGGAATTCGTCGGGCGCCAGCGCCGCTTTGGCGCCGGCGCCATCGTCTTCGAGGCAGACCGTCACCACATCGACATCGAGGAGCAGGGGCAGGTCGAAACAGGCGACATGGGCAAGCTTGGCGTAATCGCCCGATCCGAGCAGCGCCAGCGCGGCGGCATGGGTCCGCGTCTGCACCAGCATGTTGGAGCGCGCGGTGTAGACCAAATCGGTGGCCGATTCGCGCAGGCTCTCGGCCTCGCCCTTGAGACGGTCGAGCATGAAGGCCTGCATATCGACGACGCCGTCGCCGCTCCACCGCGACGGCGGCGTCAGGGTTTCCAGGAGTTCGGGGTGTTTGGCCAGGTAATCGGGGTTGTCGCGCAGGTAATCGGCGATGCGGGCTTCGAGTTCCGAATTCGATATCGGCGCCGCGCGGTCGCTATCCGGGCCGGGTTTTTTGGCCATTAATCAGGACTCGAGGATCGACTGGCCGGTCTTCGCCCAATCGTCCAGGAACGCCGCCAATCCCTTATCGGTGAGCGGATGGTCATAAAGCTGGCGCAGCGCGGCGGGCGGCATGGTGGCGATATGGGCGCCGAGACGCGCGGCCTCGATCACATGCATGGGATGGCGGATCGAGGCGACCAGGATTTCGGTGGTGAAGGCGGCATAGTTGTCGTAAATCTCGACGATATCGGCGATCAGGGCCATGCCGTCGCCGCCGATATCGTCGAGCCGGCCGACGAAGGGCGAGACGAAGGCGGCGCCCGCCTTGGCCGCCAGGATGGCTTGGGCGGCGGAAAAACACAGCGTCACGTTGACCATGGTGTCTTCCGCGCTCAACGCCTTGCAGGCCTTGAGCCCGTCCGGCGTCAACGGCACCTTGACCGCGACGTTGTCGGCGATCTGGCGCAGCTTGCGCCCCTCGTTGATCATTCCGGGCGCGTCCAAGGCCGTCACTTCGGCCGAAACCGGGCCGTCGATAACGGCGCAGATTTCGGCCACCACTTCGGTGAACTTGCGCCCCGTCTTGGCGATCAGTGAGGGATTCGTGGTGACGCCGTCGACCAGGCCGGTTTCGGCGAGGTCGCGAATTTCGTCGATATCCGCCGTATCGATAAAGAATTTCATCAAACCAACCCTTGAAATCCGCGCCCAAACCCCGACATTGCCCGGGCGCCCGCGCGGGGCGGCCGGATTAGCCTAAGGGGCCCCTGGTTTGCCCCGGTGATGGGAGAATAATTCAATTCATTATTGGTTGCCGCTAAAGTGTACCCCATGCCCCCGTCCAAAGCCAGCGATGGCGAACCCAGGCTGTCCGTCTTGCTGCCGTTGCCCTTGGGCGGCGCCTATACCTATCGGGCGCCGCCCGGCGCCGCCCTGGCGCAGCTGGGCATTCCCAATCGCCCGGAGGACATCCAGTTCTCGGCGCTGGAGTTCGATCCACCCACTTCCAGCGAATACCGCCACGAGACCCGCGGCGGCGTGCCCGTGTACATGATGCCCAGCCACGAGTTCCCGCTGATCAACATCACGTTGCAGGGCCGGATGGACAGCTACCCCAAGCGCCGCGGCATGACCCGGGTGCCGGAATTGCTGGCCGCCGGGGTGCGGGTCGGCTTCGGCCAGGACTGCGTCATGGACCCGTGGTATGCGCTCGGCACCGGCGACATGCTGGATGTCGCCCATATGGGGCTGCACGTGGCCCAGATGACCAGCCCGGAGGCGATGCGCCAATGCTACGAGCTGGTCACCACCGGCCCGGCGGAGATCCTCGGCCTGAGCGACTACGGGCTGCGCCCCGGCGCGCTGGCCAGCCTGGTGGTGCTCGACGCCGCCGACCCGATCGAGGCGATCCGGCGCCGCCCCGAGCGCCTCGCGGTGATCTCGAAGGGACGGGTGATCGCGCGCACCCGCCCGGCGGAGACGACGCTCGATCTCGGCTGAGAGGAAGCGGCCTCGCGCCGCAAGAGTTTTGCCCGTGACAAAATCCGCCATTGCGGATTTCCGGCGCCGCCACCCACCCCACCTCCCCGCCCAACCACCGATCATGCCCCGAGGTAACATCGGTGGTTGGGCGGGGAGGTGGGGTGGGTGGCGGCGCGCCCAAAAGATGCGCAAGGCGGCTTTTGGAACAGGCGCAAACGGCCACCCGCCCCGCTATTCCAGCATGACCGAGGGCAGCCAGAGGGTGATTTCCGGGAACCCGACCACGATCCCGAGGCCGATCAGTTGCAGGATCACGAAGGGGATGATGCCGCGATAGATCTCCTGCATCTTCACCTCCGGCGGCGCCACCCCCTTCATGTAGAACAGCGCAAAGCCGAAGGGTGGCGTCAGGAAGGAGGTTTGCAGATTGATCGCCACCAGGATCGCGAACCAGTAGATCACCTGGGCCTCGACGAATCTCGTTTGCGCTATGTTTTCCGGCAGCTCCAGTCCCAGATGCGGCGCGAAGGCCGGCGCCATCGCCCGGATGACCGGGGCGAAGACCGGCAGGATGATCAGGGTGATCTCGAGCCAGTCGAAAAAGAAGCCGAGGATGAAGACCGTGAACATCAGCAGGAACAGCAGCGGCCAGGGGCCGAATTCGAGCCATTCGATGAAGCCGATGATCAGGTCCTCGCCGTAGACGTTGCGGAAGATGGTCGAGAACGCGGTGGCGCCGACGAAGATGAAGAAGATCATCGCCGTGGTCAGCGCGGTGCGGTGAACCACGTCGCGCAGCACCTCGGAGGTCAGGGTCCGGTTGACCGCGGCCAGCACCAGCGAGCCGAAGGCGCCGACCCCGGCCGCCTCGGTCGGGGTCGCCCAGCCGGCGAAGATCGAGCCCAGCACCAGCACGATCAGGAAGATCGGCGGCACGAAGCCCTTGAGAATGCCGCCGAGCAGGGTGTTGCCCTCGCGCTTGCCGATGATCATCGCCGTGGCGAAGACGCCGAGAAAGGCCGCCAGTTCCCAGTTCAGCCATTCGGCGATGCCGGCGCGCGAGGCCTGCGTCGTGACGGTCAGCAGGGCAACCGAAATGACGATGAACAGGACCGCGTTGCGCCGGTTGGTCGGGTCCATCCGGATTGCGTCCTTGGGGAGCTGTGGCGCCAGGTGCGGGCGGGCCGAGCAAAGCCCGACGATGTAGATGAAATAGAGCGCCGCGAGCACCAGCCCCGGAAGGATCGCGCCGATGAACAGATTGCCCACCGAGACCGCGAGCAGGTTCGCCATCAGCACCAGCATGATCGAGGGCGGGATCAGGATGCCGAGGGTCGCCGAGGCCGCCAGGGTGCCGGTCGCCAGCCGCGTATCGTAGCGTTGCTCCAGCATGGTCGGCAGGGCCAGCAGGGTCATCATCACCACCGAGGCGCCGATGATGCCGGTGGTCGCCGCCATGATCGTGCCCATCACCGTGACCGCGAGCGCCAGCCCGCCGGGGATGCGCCTGAGCATGACCTGGAGGATGTTCAGCAGGTCGGCGGCGACGCGCGAGCGTTCCAGCATCGTGCCCATGAAGACGAAGCAGGGGATCGCCACCAGGATCGGGTTCTGGATTGCCCCCGACGACCCGTCACCACCCCATATCCGCTGAACGATCTGGAAAAAAACCGCGAAATCCAGCACATCCAGCCAGATGCCGACAAAACCGAAGATCAGCGCCACGCCGCCCAGCGAATAGGCCACCGGCATTCCGGTGAACAGAACCAGCGCCAGCGCCGGGAACATATAGGCGCCGATAAAAACGTAGAAATGGTCGTAGATCAGCTCCCGCATGGCTCAGCGCCCCCCCCGGTTTTGCCCGTTGCGCCGTTCCTCGCGCTCTTGTTTCGCGCTGGCGCGCATCTCGCGCCGGACATCATGGGCGGCACGCTCGACGGTCGCCCGGGCCTCCTCCAGCGCCTTTGCCGCCGGATCCTCGTGAGCGAAAATCGCCAGCGCCCGGTGCGCGCTGTGTTTCGCTTCCGGCGGCCCGAACAGGTAGGCGACGAGCCGCGCCAGGGTGGCGAGGATCGCCATGGTGGTGAGGCCGAATCCGATGAACATGAAGCTCTTGACGACGTAGCGCCAGGGGATGCCGGTCAACGATTCCGAGCCCTCGCCCTGATGCCAAGAAATCGCGGCGAAGCGCCAGGAAAAGTACAGCATCAGCAGCATGAAGGGCAGCGCCAGCACCAGAATCCCCCAGAACTCCATCCAGGCCTGGCCCCTGCGCGAGAAGTTCTCGCGGAAGATATCGACCCGGACATGGGCGTTCATCAGATAGCCGAAACCGAAGGTCAGCAGCAGCAGCACGCCGTGGAGGTGCCATTCCAGGTCTTGCAGGATGGTCGAGACCGAATAGCCGTATTCGATCGTGAAATCCGCGAAATAGAGCCGGATGACATCGATCTTGCGGGTGACGACATCGAACATGATCGTGAAGATGAGCAGCAGGATGATCCATCCGGCCGCCTTGCCGACCGAGCGCGCGATGCGGTCGAACAGGTTCGCGAAGTTCAGGAGAAAACCCATCACATCACCGTGGTCGCAGCTTCGCCCCGCCAAATCGGCGGCAATGAACGGCGCCGGGCGCCGTTCATGCAGGGGCGGGTGGGGGAGACCGTTGCCGGTCTCCCGGCCGGTCTCCCGACAGTCGCCTCAGCCTATTTCAGGTAGCCGTAGTCGAGCCAGATCTTGTAGCCCTCGTGGAACTTCGAAAAGCTGTCCCACAGAATCTTGACGTCCGGGTTGGCCGCGATCTCCTCGGCGAGGACCTCGTTCCAGGCGCCTTCAAGCTGGTCGAGAATCTCCTGCGGCCAGATCATGTTGTGGACGCCGTCGGCCTCGTTGGCGAGCATCGCCTCGAACTGCGAGGCCTCGCCGTCGGCGATCATCTGGCTGATGCTGGCATCGCAAGCGGTCTCCAGCATGGCCTGATACTTGTCCGGCAGCGCGTTCCACTTGTCCATGTTGATCAGCATCTCGTTCGAGGTCGATTGCTGGTGCCAGCCCGGGAAGTAGTTGTACTTCGCGATCTGGTAGAAGCCGTAGGAGCGGTCGATCGCCGGCATCGAGAATTCGGTCGCGTCGATGGTGCCGAGCTCGAGCGCCGGGTAGATGTCGCCGCCGGCGAGCTGCTGGGTCGAGACGCCGAACTTCTGCATCACCTTGGCGCCGATGCCGAAGAAGCGCATCTTCAGGCCCTTGAGCTGGTCGAGGCTGGTGATCTCCATGCGGAACCAGCCCGAGGTCTCGGGCGGGATCATGCCGCAGAGCAGGAACTTGATGTTGTCGCGGGCATAGAGTTCCTCGGCGATCTGCTGGCCGCCGCCATATTTGAACCAGGCGATGAATTCCGGCGCCGCCGGGCCGAAGGGCCAGGTCGAGACGAAGGCGAAGGCCGAGTTCTTGCCCTGGTTGGCGCCCGAGGTGCCCCAGGCGGCCTCGAACGCGCCCTGGCTGACCGGGTCGAAATAGGCATACCCGCCGGCCAGCGCGCCCGGCTCGAAGACCTTGATGTCGAAGTCGCCCCCCGACATCCGCCGGACCGCGTCGGCGATCCGGTGCGGCGGCGGGCCGAGCACGGCGACGTTCTGTCCGAAGGCCGCGTGCATCTTCCAGCGGATCTTCTGGGCGTCCGCGTCGCCCGAGCCCATCGCAGTCGCCACCACGGCGGCCATCGCCACGATGCCCGCACGTTTAAAATTACCCATAGCCATTTTGTTCCTCCCGTTGCGTCAAATCCGGCGTGTTTCTTGATTGGTCTGTGCCTTGCCGAATTACGGGGACCGAGTGAAAGGTGTTAAGGCCAGCGAGTCAACCGGGTGTTTCGCGCCTCGCGGCGGCGGCATCTTCGGAATTCGCGGCGGAGAGCCATCCCGGCCGGCCCGGCCCGCCTCGCATTCGGCGCCTTGCAATTGGCGCGGAATCGCGTATAGGAGCGCATCCGCGCGGCGCTTACACCCCTGGAGGATCGCCGCCGGAGTCAAATGAAACCCGAGGAGCGTGAGCCATGGCCGAGATGCCAACGATCGAAGCCACGTCGCGCAAAGGTGTGGGCAAAGGGGCTGCCCGCGCCGCGCGTCGTGACGGATTTGTCCCCGGAGTCGTCTATGGCGGCGGCCAGGACCCGGTATCCATCAACATCAAGCACAACGTGCTGCTGAAGGCCCTGAAGGCGGGCAAGTTCCTGTCGACCCTGATCAACCTCAAGCTCGACGGCGCCGACACCCGGGTGATCTGCCGCGGCGTGCAGCGCCACGTTGTCAGGGATCTGCCGATCCACGCCGATTTCCTGCGCCTGAGCGAGAATTCGCGGATCAACCTGTTGATCCCGGTCGAGTTCCAGAACGAGGAAGAGGCGCCCGGTCTGCGCAAGGGCGGCGTGCTGACCATCGTGCGGGGCGAGATCGAGCTGAAGGTGCGCGCCGGCGAGATTCCGGATCACATCGCCGTCGATCTGAGCGGTCTGGAGATCGGCGACACGGTGAAGATCTCGGATATCACGCTGCCCGCCGGAACCGCGGCGACGATCACCGACCGCGACTTCATGATCGCCAACATCTCCGCCCCGTCGGTGCTGCTGACCAAGGAGGAAGTGGAGGCCGCCGAGGCCGAGGCCGAAGAGGCCATCGAGGGCGTCGAGGGCGAGATCGAGGACGGCGCCGAGGGCGAGGGCGAGGGCGAGCCCGAGGCGGGTGGCGAGGCGTAATCCCGGCCCCCGCGATGAGCCGAATGAAAGCGGCCCGGCGATTGCCGGGCCGTTTTGTGTTTGGTCCCGCCCGCGCCGCTGGCGCCCCCCTCTCCCTCCGGGAGAGGGTTCGGGGGAGAGGGCCGTGACGATACCGCCTCGCGCGGCATCATACGCCGGCCAGGGCCGCTTGGCATGAGCCTGCCAGAGCATCGCTGGACGGGGCACATGACGGCGGCTATAAGCGCGCCATGAGGTGCCCGTTCGCCATCGCAACCCGGCTTCCCGGCCGAATTACCGGCCCGGCCCGCAACTAGGCGGCGCCGGGAAATCATGGTGCGTTGCCCGCGCCGCCGCCCACCCTATCAGACCGACCGAGAGCCGAGCGATGAGCGCCGATACCCCTGCCGACCCGCCCAACTACAAAGACACCCTGTTCCTGCCCAAGACCGATTTCCCGATGCGCGCCGGGCTGCCCCGGCGCGAGCCGGAATGGCTGGCGCGCTGGGAGGCGATGGGCATCTACGACCGGCTGCGGGCCAAGCAAGGCCGCACGCCCTTCGTGCTGCACGACGGGCCGCCCTACGCCAACGGGCATCTGCATATCGGCACCGGGCTCAACAAGATCCTCAAGGACTTCGTGGTGCGCTCGCAGCAGATGCTGGGCTTTGATAGCCGCTACGTGCCCGGCTGGGACTGTCATGGGCTGCCGATCGAGTGGAAGATCGAGGAGCAGTACCGGGCCCGGGGCAAGAACAAGGACGAGGTGCCGGTCAACGAGTTGCGCGCCGAGTGCCGCCGCTTCGCCGAGGGCTGGATCGAGATCCAGCGCGAGGAGTTCAAGCGCCTCGGGGTGATCGGCAAGTGGGACGACCCCTACCTGACCATGAGCTACGAATCGGAAGCGGTGATCGCCGAGGAATTCATCAAGTTCGTGATGAACGGGTCGCTCTATCAGGGCTCGAAGCCGGTGATGTGGTCGGTGGTCGAGAAGACCGCGCTGGCCGAGGCCGAGATCGAGTACCACGACCACCGGAGCCATACGGTGTGGGTGAAGTTTCCGGTTGTCGAGACAATGGGGACAGCAAGTGGTTGGGTGGGTGACCTGCCGGAAGGGCTAAAACCGGCGGATGTACCCAGATTCCTCCATGAATCCATTTCATCCGCAAGCGTTATCATCTGGACGACGACTCCATGGACCATTCCGCAGAACCGGGCGGTCTGCTTTAACCCGAAAATAGCTCATGGAATCTATCAGGTTACGGAGACGCCGGATGAGAACTGGGCTAAGGCAGGTGATACATACTTGTTGGCAGATCGGCTGGCTCCTGAAGTGATGAAAGCCGCGCGTGTCAAGAGCTATAGCAAGCTCCGACCGGTCAGCTCGGGCGAACTCAAGGGGCTCGTCTGCGCCCACCCCTTCCGCAATCACGATGGCGCGAACGGCGAGTGGGACTACGACGTCCCCATGCTGTCCGCCGATCACGTCACCGACGACGCCGGCACCGGGTTTGTCCACACCGCGCCCAGCCATGGCGCCGACGATTATGTGATCGGCCTCAAGCACGGGCTGGAGATGACCCATAACGTGGGCGAGGACGGCTCGTTCCGGGCCGACCTGCCGTTCTTCGGCGGGCTGTTCACCTATGACCACAAGGGCAAGGAAGGCAAGGCCAACCGCGCCGTGATCGACAAGCTGGCGGAGGCCGGCGGGCTGATCGCGCGCGGGCGGATCACCCACTCCTACCCCCATTCCTGGCGCTCGAAGGCGCCGCTGATCTTCCGCAACACGCCGCAATGGTTCGTCGCCATCGACAAGAAGCTCGACGACGGCATGGATGAATTCGGCACGACCATCCGCGAACGCGCGCTGAACTCGATCGACAAGCTGGTCGAGTGGACGCCGCGCAACGGGCGCAACCGGCTCCATGCCATGATCGAGAGCCGGCCCGACTGGGTGCTGAGCCGCCAGCGCGCCTGGGGCGTGCCGCTGACCTGCTTCGTCAAGCGCAAGGGCGAGGGCGAGGTCGAGATCCTGCGCGACGAGGCGGTGAACGCCCGCATCATCGCCGCCTTCCGCGCCGAGGGCGCCGATGCCTGGTTCGCCGACGGCGCGCGCGAGCGCTTCCTGGCCGGGCGCGAGGACGCCGCCGAGTGGCAGCAGGTCACCGACATCCTCGATGTCTGGTTCGACAGCGGCTCGACCCACGCCTTCGTGCTGCGCGACCGCGACGACGGCGTCTGGCCGGCCGATGTCTATCTCGAGGGCACCGACCAGCACCGGGGCTGGTTCCACTCGTCGATGCTGCAAAGCTGCGGCACCACGGGGCGCGCGCCCTACAAGGCGGTCATTACCCATGGCTTCGTGCTGGACGGGAAAGGCCAGAAGATGGCCAAGTCGCTGGGCAACACGGTGGCGCCCCAGGATATTATCAAGCAGTACGGCGCCGATATCCTGCGCCTCTGGGTGGCGCTGTCGGACTACTCGGCCGACATGCGCATCGGGCCGGAGATCATGAAGAGCGCCGCCGACAGCTACCGCCGCCTGCGCAACACGCTGCGCTACCTGCTGGGGGCGCTGGAGGGCTGGGACGCGGCGAGCCGGGTTGACGCCGCCGAGATGCCGGAACTGGAGCGCTGGGTGCTGCACCGCCTTTCGGTGCTCGATGGCGAGGTC
>JACZTQ010000096.1 GCA_022573605.1 Pseudomonadota bacterium
CCATGTTGGCGTCTACGCCTACCGGCCCGAGGCGCTCAGGCGCTACACGGCGATGCCGGCGGGTCCGCTGGAACGCTGGGAGGGGCTGGAGCAGCTCCGCTTCATGGAGAACGGCGAGGACGTCTTCTGCGTCGAGGTCGAGGCCCGGGGCGCCCATTTCTGGGAGCTGAACAACCCCGAGGACGTGCCCCGGATCGAGCGTGTGCTGGCCGAGCGCGGCATCGAGTAGGCCCCGCCTTGTTGCCGTCCCGTGGCGGTGTTAGAGCAACTGGGACTGGTCCGGGCCTTGGAGCGCGATTAGACGCCGTTGCCCGGAAAAGCGCATGAGGGTGACATGACCAAGAAGATCCGAACCGCCGTGTTCCCGGTCGCCGGGCTCGGCACCCGGTTTCTGCCCGCCACCAAGTCGATCCCGAAGGAGATGCTGCCGCTGGTCGACCGGCCGCTGATCCAGTACGCCATCGACGAGGCCCGCGCCGCCGGGATCACCGAATTCATCTTCGTCACCGCGCGGGGCAAGAGCGCGCTGGAGGACTATTTCGACCGCGCCCCGGCGCTCGAGCGCGAGCTGGAGGCGAAGGGCAAGACCGATCTCCTGGCCGAGGTCCGCAACTCCACCATGCCGTCGGGCGCCATCGCCTATATCCGCCAGCAGGAGGCGCTCGGCCTCGGCCACGCGGTCTGGTGCGCCCGCAGGCTGCTCGGCGACCAGCCGTTCGCGGTGATCCTGCCGGATGACGTGATCGCCGGCGATACGCCCTGCCTGAAGCAGATGGTCGATGCCTACGACGCCGCCGGGGGCGGCTGCATGATGGCGGTGATGGATGTGCCCGCGTCGCAGGTATCGAATTACGGCGTGCTGAAGGTGGCCGAGGACCATGGCGATCTGGTCCGCGCCGCCGGGCTGGTCGAGAAACCGGCCCCGGAGGCCGCGCCCTCCAACGTCGCGGTGATCGGCCGGTATATCCTCACCACCGAGGTTCTGGAGAGTCTGGGCCAGATGAAAAAGGGCGCGGGCGGCGAGATCCAGTTGACCGACGCGATTGCCGAGCAGATCGGCACCGGCATCCCGGTCCATGGCTACCGTTTTCGCGGCCAGCGTTACGATTGCGGGTCGAAGGCCGGTTTCCTGCGCGCGACGGTGGCTTTCGCCCTGGCGCGGGAGGATTTGTGCGAGGATTTCGCGGGCTATATCCGTCAGTTGGCGCGCGAGGACCTGGCCGTCGGGTGGTAGGCGCCGTGCGGGGCGCCCCGAATCCCACCGTCAGAACGTCTGGTCGTAGTCCCCCACCGCCGGCTCGGTCCGGATCACCGCGTCGAGGGCGGCGAAGATCGCCCTGAGTTCGGCCTCCGAGTCCGGGCTCTCGCACACCACCACCAGGTTCGGGGTGTTCGACGAGGCCCGCACCAGCGCCCAGGCGCCGCCCGCCAGCATCACCCTTGCGCCGTTCACCGTGACCACGCCCTCGATCGGCAACGGCCCCAGGCGCTCGCCCGCCGCCGCCATCGCCACCAGCCTCGCTGTCAGCCGCTCGATGACGGGGTATTTCTCCTCGTCGGCGCACCAGGGCGACATCGTCGGGGTGGCGTAGGTGCGCGGCAGGGCGCGGTGCAGGTCCGACAACGCCTTGCCCGGATTGCGCTCCAGCAGCTTGCAGATCTCCACCGCGACGCGCGGCCCGCAGTCGTAGCCGCGCCCGATCGGGGCGGCGAGGAAATAGTGGCCGGACTTCTCGAACCCGGCCAGCGCGCCCAATTCGCGCACCCGGCGCTTCATGTGGCTGTGCCCGGTCTTCCAGTAATCGATCCTGGCGCCGCCGGCGATCAGCACCGGGTCGGTGGCGAACAGCCCGGTCGATTTGACATCGGCGACGAAGGTCGCGCCCGGGTGCAGCCCGATCAGGTCGCGGGCCAGGATCACCCCCATCTTGTCGGCGAAGATCTCCTCGCCGCGGTCATCGACCACCCCGCAGCGGTCGCCGTCGCCGTCGAAGCCGAGCGCGAGATCCGCCCCGCTCTGGCGCACCGCGCGGGCCATGTCGCGCAGCATCTCCAGCGCCTCGGGGTTGGGGTTGTAGTTGGGGAATCCGTGATCGAGGTCGGTGTGCAGGGGGATCACCTCGGCCCCGATGCGCTCCAGCACCTCGGGCGCGAAGGCCCCGGCGGTGCCGTTGCCGGTGGCGCAGACCACGCGCAGCGGCCGCGACAGGCGGAAATCGCCCACCAGATCGTCGATATAGCGCGCGCGCATGCCCTCGATGCGCACATAGCGCCCGCCCTCGCGCGGCCGGCCCAGCCCTTCCATGACGATGGTCCTCAGGCGCGCCATCTCCTCGGGGCCGTGGGTCAGGGGGCGCTGCATGCCCATCTTGACCCCGGTCCAGCCGTTCGGGTTGTGGCTGGCGGTGACCATCGCCACCGCCTGGGCGTCGAGCTCGAACTGGGCGAAATAGGCCATCGGGCTCAGCGCCAGGCCGATGTCGCGCACCTCGGCCCCGCCCTCGATCAGCCCGACGGTCAGGGCCTGCTTGATGGCAAGCGAATAGGAGCGGAAATCCATCCCCACCACCACCACCGGCGGCAGCCCGGCCTCGTGCAGTTGCGTCGCCAGCCCCAGCCCCAGCGCCTGGATGCCCATCAGGTTGATCTCGTCCGGGTAGCGCCAGCGGGCATCGTATTCGCGGAACCCGGTGGGCCGGATCATCGGCGCCTCGAGGCTGTCCCAACCGTTCTGGCTCACTTCGGTCAGCGGCTTGGCGGTGGTCATGTGGTGTGCATCCCTGTCGGTTCCGGCATCGTCAGCCGAGCGAGACCGGCCGCGCCTTGGCGGCCCGGTCGAATTCCATCAGAGTATCGAGAAGTTCGCCCATCGCGTCGAGCGGCATCATGACCGGCCCGTCCGAGGGCGCCTGGTCCGGGTCCGGATGGGTCTCGATGAAGAACCCGGCCACCCCCACCGCCGCCGCCGCCCGGGCCAGCACCGGGGCGAACTCGCGCTGGCCGCCGGAGGCGCCGCCCAGGCCGCTGGGCTGCTGCACCGAATGGGTGGCGTCGAAGATCACCGGGTATCCGGTCTGCGCCATCACCGGCAGGCCGCGGAAATCGGTCACCAGGGTGTTGTAGCCGAAACTGGTACCGCGCTCGCAGAGCATGATCCGGTGGTTCCCCGTCGAGGCGATCTTGGCGGCGACGTTGGCCATGTCCCAGGGTGCCAGGAACTGGCCCTTCTTGACGTTGATCGCCTTGCCGGTGGCGCCGGCGGCCAGCAGCAGATCGGTCTGGCGGCAGAGGAAGGCGGGGATCTGCAACACATCCACCACCTCGGCCACGGGAGCGCAATGGGCCGGCTCGTGCACGTCGCTCAGCACCGGGCAGCCGATCTGGCGGCGCACCTCGGCCAGGCATTCCAGCCCGCCCTCCAGCCCCAGCCCGCGCTCTCCGCCGAGCGAGGTGCGGTTGGCCTTGTCGTAGGAGGCCTTGAAGATCAGCCCGATGGCGCGCGCGGCGCACAGCTCGGCCAGGGTCCCGGCGATGTCGAGCGAATGCTGCACCCCCTCGGCCTGGCAGGGCCCCGAGATCAGCGCGAACGGCAGGTCGTTGGCGATGCGCACCGATCCGATGACGATGGTTTGGGCCGTGGCGGTGGTCATGGGGCCTCCCCGGGCGCCGGTTGATCCCGTGCCGTGATGTAAAGCCCGAAATGCCGCCGGAAGGCAAGGATGCAGGTTCCGGCAATATGGCTCGCCCCGGCGCGAGCATGCCCCTATATTCGCCCGATGATTAATTTGTTCCAAAGACTGACCGGGGCGAAGGGGTCCGCCCCCTTGGCCCAGGCCGACGAGCGCACCGCGCTGGCCGCCCTGCTGGTCGAGGCGGCCCAGGCCGACGGCAGCTACGACGCGGCGGAAAGCGCCCGCATCGGGCGGATTCTTGCCACCCGCTACGGCCTCTCCGACACCGAGGCGGCCGCCCTGCGCGGCGCCGGCGAGGCGGCGCTGGCCGAGGCCATCGACCTGGTGCGCTTCACCCGGGTGGTCAAGAAAGCGGTGCCGCACGCGGAGCGCATCGGCGTGATCGAGGCGGTCTGGGAGGTGATCTACGCCGACGGGGTGCGCGAGATGCACGAGAGCGCCCTGATCCGCAAGCTCTGCGGGCTGTTGCACGTCGCCGACCGCGACGCCGGGCTGGCCCGCCAGCGGGTGGCGGCGCGGCTGGGGATCAAATAGGGGGTTTTAGCTCCGCCCCCCCCGACGCCCGGCCGCGCGCCGCAATAGAGCATGATCCATGATCTCCGATTCATGGATCATGCTCTATTTCATTGGTTTTTCGCGATTTCCGAGTCGCAAGGTGAATTCACTTTGCTTGAAATCGCTCTAGGCAAAGGAAGCCCGCGATGGCCACCCCGATCGGTCACGACCAACCCTCCGCGGCCCGCGGCGGCATTCTGCTCATCGTGCTCGGTCTCAGCATGGCGGCCCTGACCGGGGCGCTGATGAAGTCCCTGACCGCGGAGCTACCGGCGATGCTGATCGGCTGGTTCCGCTTTACCGGCTATTTCCTGATCATGGTGCCGTTCGCGCTGGCCCGGGCCGGGCGCCGGGCCTTCCGGCCGCCGCGGATCGGCATCCAGATCGTGCGCGGGCTGCTGCTCGCGGTCGGCACCTGGTCGTTCATGACCGGGGTGCGCCACCTGGAGTACGCCGACGCGATCGCGATCCTCTACGTCTATCCGTTCCTGATGACCCTGATGGCGCCGCTGATCCTGGGCGAGCGGGTCAGCCTGATCGGCTGGGTCGGCGTGTTCGGCGGCTTTGGCGGCGTGCTGCTGGTGGTGCGGCCGGAATTCGGCAACTTCGATGTCAGCGCCCTTTTCGTGCTGTTCACCGGGTTTCTTGTCGCCGTGCAGATGCTGCTCAACCGCAAGCTCGGGACCCTGTCGGACCCGGCCGTGATCTCGATGTGGGGCGCGCTGGTCGCCTCGCTGGTGATGATGTTGACCCTGCCGTTTGCCTGGCAACCGGTGACCGCCGCCCAGCTTGGCATCCTGGCGCTGACGGCGGTGACCAGCGCGGTCAGCCAGACGCTGATGATCATGGCCCTGTCGCGGGCGCCGGCCTCCGACCTGGCGCCCTTCACCTATTCCGAGATCGTCTCGGCGGTGCTGATCGGTTTCATCATGTTCGGGACGCTGCCGGACGCACTCGCCTGGGCCGGGATCGGGCTGATCACCCTCAGCGGCGTCGTCGTTGCCCGGGTTCAGGCGCTGCGCGCGGTGGTGCGCCGCCAGCCGAAGATCTGAGGGCTGCGCCCGCTCACACCCGGTAGTAATCCCGGTACCAGTTCACGAACCGGGTCAGCCCCTCGCGCAGCGGCGTGGCGGGGCGGAAGCCGACCGCCGTCTCCAGATCGGCGACATCGGCGTAGGTGGCCGGCACGTCGCCGGGCTGCATGTCGAGGAACTCCTTTGCCGCCTCGCGCCCGGTCAGTTCCTCGAGGATGGCGATCATCTCCATCAGCTTCTCGGGCCGCGAATTGCCGATGTTGAAGATCCGGTGCGGCGCCCAGCTGGTGCCCGGGTCCGGGCTCAAAGTGTCGAAGTCCGGGTCCGGGGCCGGGGCCATCGGGAGCAGCCGCGCCACGCCCTCGACGATGTCGTCGACATAGGTGAAATCGCGCTCCATCTCGCCGTGGTTGAAGACCTTGATCGGCTCGCCCGCCAGCAGCGCCCTGGTGAAGATGAAGATCGCCATGTCGGGCCGCCCCCAGGGCCCGTAGACGGTGAAGAACCGCAAGCCCGTGGCCGGCACCCCGTAGAGATGGCTGTAGCTGTGCGCCATCAGCTCGCCCGCCTTCTTGGTCGCGGCGTAGAAGCTGACCGGGTGATCGACGCTGTCGTGCACCGAGAACGGCAGCTTGCGGTTGCCGCCATAGACCGAGCTCGACGAGGCGTAGACCAGGTGCGCCACCCGCGCCCGGCGGCATTCCTCGAGGATGTTCAGGAAGCCGGTCAGGTTGGCTTCCAGATAGGCGTGCGGGTTCTCGATCGAATGGCGCACCCCGGCCTGGGCCGCCAGGTTGACCACGTGGCGGAAGCCGTGCCGGTCGAACAGTGCGCCCAGCCCGGCCCGGTCGGCCAGGTCCAGCTTCTCGAAGGCGAAACCGGGATACTGGCTCAACAGGTCGAGCCGGGCCTGTTTCAGTTTCGGGTCGTAATAGGGGTTCAGGTTGTCGATCCCGACCACCTTGAGCCCGGCCCGCAGCAGCTTCTCGGCCAGGAAGAAACCGATGAACCCGGCCGCCCCGGTGACCAGCACCGGCCGGTCGCTCTCAAGCCTCGCGGCCCAGTCGGCGTGGTTGGTCATCGTCCTCTCCCGGCGCGGATTCTCTTCGAGCAGAAATCACACCGCGGTGCGATGTGCAACCGGTGTCACAGGCCCGTCTCAAATGAACGACAGCAGCAGGAAGGCCGACAGCAGCACCGTCATCCACATCGCCATGTAGCCCGACGGCCGGGTCCGCGCCATCGCGCCCTCGGGCCCGTGGGTGCGGTAGAGGCCGGCGATGAGACGCCGTGCGGCGGTGTAGCCCCGCCCCAGCACGACATCCCGCACCCCGGCGGCCAGAGCGGTGATCCGGCGCGCGACCGCGGGCAGCGCCTTGCGGTAGCTCCACTCGGCGTCGATGTTGAGGCCGCGCAGCTCCGGCGGGTAGAGGCCGGTGAGCTGGAGCCAGACGAAGGCCAGCGCCGAGAAGAACAGCAGCTGGACCTGGGTCATCACGTGGGCGTCGGTATAGGGCTGGTAATCGACCGCGAAGGGCAGCATCGAGTAGAGCACCCAGGGGTAGGCGCCGTTGAAGATGCAGATCGCGGCGCCGAGCCCCATCGCCAGCAGCATGTTGGGCGGCGCTTCCTTGGGCCTGAGCCCGGAATCGTGGGCAAAAAAGGTGAAATAGGGGATCTTGATCCCGGCATGGTGGAAGACCCCGGCCGAGGCGAACAGCAGCGCCAGCCAGATCACCGGATAGCCCTCGTCCAGCGCCGCCACCATGACCATCGATTTCGACACGAAACCCGAGAACAGCGGAAAGGCCGAGATCGAGGCGGCGCCGACCAGGCACAAGGCGGTGGTCACCGGCATGGTCTTGTAGAGCCCGCCGAGCTCGGAGCCGTTGATCCGCCCGGTGCGGTAGAGCACCGCCCCCATGCTCATGAACAGCAGCCCCTTGAACACCACGTCGTTGAAGGCGTGGCTGACGGCGCCGTTGAGCGCCAGCGCGGTGCCGATGCCGATGCCGCAGACCATGAACCCGACCTGGTTGATCAGGCTGTAGGCCAGCACCCGGCGCAGGTCGTTCTCGATCACGGCAAAAAAGATCGGGAACATCGCCATGGTCGCGCCGGCATAGATCAACAGCTCGGTGCCGGGATAGGCCCGGGCCAGGGCATAGACCGCGACCTTGGTGGTGAAGGCGCTGAGGAACACGGTGCCGGTGGGGGTCGCCTCCGGGTAGGCGTCGGTGAGCCAGTTGTGCAGGAACGGGAAGGCGCACTTGATGCCGATGGCGAGCAGGATCAGCCACGACGCCACCCCCTCCAGCCCGCTGCCGAGCGGTTTCAGGCCGATGAACTCGAAGGCGATCGAGCCGGTGGCGCGGAAGTGGATCACCGCGCCGGCCAGCAGGATGACGCCCGAGAGCACCTGGATCACCAGGTAGCGCATCGCCGCGCGATAGGCCCGCCTTGTGCCGCGGGCCAGGATCAGGAACACCGAGGTGAGCGCCAGCAGCTCCCAGAACACGAACAGCGTGATCAGGTCGCCGGCGAACACCGCGCCCAGCGCGCTGCCGGCATAGAGCGTGCTGGCGACATGCTGGGTGCGGTCGCGCAGGTGCAGCGCGTAGACGATGGCGAGGAAGGCGGCGAGATGGAACAGATAGCCGAACAGCAGGCTGAGCCGGTCGATCCGGATCAGCTCGAGGGTGAATTCCAGCAGCGGGACCTGGAGGCTGGCATCGGGCGCCATCAGGTAGAGATTGGCGGCGCCGACGATCGGGGTCGCCAGCAGCACGATGCTGCGCAGCCAGCCCCGCGTCAGCCCGGCGATCGCCGCCGCGACGAAGAAGATCAGGAAGGGCGCGACACTACCCATCGTAATAGTCTTCCCCGCGCCGCAGCACCTTGCGCAGTTCCTTGGCCACCAGCACCAGGATCACGCAGGCGACAAACCCGTAGAGCGAATAGAAGCCGGGCAGCGCCTCCCAGGGGTGATCGGCATGGCGCTCGACGAAGAGCTCGGCCCCGAGCGACAGGGCGCACAGGGTGTAGAGCACCTGGCGCACCCGGCGGATGTTCTTCGGGTCGTCGAAGAGGTGGCGCTTGGGGGTCTCGGTCATGGCCGTTGCATCCTATCTGAGCGGGATCTGCGTCAGCAGATCGAGCAGCGGGCCGGGAAAGAAGAACAACGCCACGCAGCCCAGCGCGGTCAGCCCGATGGCGATCAGGCAGGCCAGCGGGGCTTCCCGGATCGTGCCGCCCGGGGCCTCGGCCCCGGCGGGCTCGCCCGGTTGGCCGGCATCGGGCGCCTCGTTGCCGAAGAACGCCCGGAACGGGATCGGCAGCAGGTAGGCGACGTTCAGCAGCGACGACAGCATCAGGGCCGCGAGGACGAAAAACTGGCCCGCGTCCAGCGCCCCGAGCGCCAGATACCATTTGCTCCACAAGCCGCCAAGCGGCGGCAGGCCGATGATGCTGAGCGAGGCGATCAGGAAGGCGGCGAAGGTGAACGGCATCCGGCGCCCGAGCCCGGCCAGTTCGCTGACCTTGGTCTTGCGGGCGGCGGTGTAGATCGCGCCGGCGCAGAAGAACAGCGTGATCTTGCCCACCGCGTGCATGGCGATGTGCATGCCCGAGCCGATGATCCCGTAAGGTGTCGCGAGCAGCGCCCCGACGACCACGTAGCCGAGCTGGCTGATCGTCGAATAGGCCAGCCGGGCCTTGAGGTTGTCCTTGGTCATGGCGATCAGCGAGGCCAGGATGATGGTGGTGCCGGCGACATAGATCAGCCACTGGTTGGCGCCCGAGGCGGCGAGGAAATCGATGCCGAAGATGTAGACGATGACCTTGACCACGGTGAACACGCCGGCCTTGACCACCGCCACGGCGTGCAGCAGGGCCGAGACCGGGGTCGGCGCCACCATCGCCGCCGGCAGCCAGAAATGCACCGGCATCACCGCCGCCTTGCCGATGCCGAAGATGTAGAGCGCCAGCAACAGCCCGACCGCGCCCCCCGACAGCCCGGCCGCCGCCAGGATGCCGCCCGGGGTGAAATCGAGGGTGCCCGCCGCGACCCAGGTCCAGATCACCGCCGGCAGCAGCAGCACCATCGAGGTCGCCATCAGCAGCAGCAGGTAGACCCGCCCCTTGGTCCTGGCCTCGTCGGTGCCCCGGTGGGTGACCAGCGGGTAGGTCGAGATCGTCAGGATCTCGTAGAACAGAAATAATGTCAACAAGTTGCCTGAGAAAGCTATACCTATTGCCGAAGAGATTGCCACCGCGAAGCAGATATAGAACGGGGTCTGGCGCGGCTCGTCGTTGGCCCGCATGTAGCCGATCGAATAGATCGAGTTGACGATCCACAGGCCCGAGGCGACCATGCCGAAGATCATCCCCAGGGGCTCGACCGCGAAGGCGATCTCGATGCCGCCGAACACCTCCCAGCCCCCGGCGGCGGGGCGCTCGCCGTCGAGCACCCGGAGCAGCAGGGTCGTCACCACGGCGAAAGTGGCCCCGGCGGCGCTCAGCGTCACCGCCTCGCGCAGGTTGGCGATGCGGCCGGTGATGGCGATGCCGACAGCGCCCAGCGCCGGCAGGCCGAGCGCCAGCAGAACCAGGGTCTCGCTCGCCGGCCCGCTCATCGGTAGCCCGCCAGCAGCAATTCGGCCGCCTCGGCCGCGACCCCGGCGGTGATCCGGGTGTCGAGGCCGAACCAGATCGTGGCCGCCGCCAGCACCCAGGTCACCGCCAGCATCTCCAGCGGCGGCTTTCGCGGCGCGGCGGCGGCGGCGACCGGTTCGCGGAACCAGGCGATCTCGATGATCCGGCCCACATAGATCACCGCCAGCAGCGACGAGAACACGATCACCGCGACCAGCCACCACAGCCCCTGCTCGACCGCGCCCATGATCAGGAA